>JBCCZH010000011.1:0-19914 GCA_039188075.1 Pseudomonadota bacterium | reverse complement strand
TGCCGTCCAGACCGTTGAAGTTCACTGGCAAGTTGAACCCCGGTTGCAGACGCGCCCACGATGAGTACGCCACCGTCCGAGAGTTGATCAGGATTTCGATAAGTTAGCGGCGTCAACGAGGCCACGTCGCCTGGAAGAGCGGCCGCACAGGGCGGGATGTTGGCGATATTGCAGGCCCCCGACGCCATGACGAGGGTTCGACAAGTCCAGTCGCCGCGACTGGTTTTGACGTGGTATCCCCGGTCGCTCGCATCGACGCTGAGTACCGTGGTTTCGGATTCCACCGGCGCGGCAATTTGATTGGCATAGCCGGATAGAAAGTCGATCGTTTGCGGCATCGTGCGATAGCCGTTCGGCTGATCGCCTGTATAGGTGTAGCCGGGCAGACGACTCTGCCAGTTTGGGGTTAAAAGGCGGAGCGAGTCCCACCGTTCGGTGCGCCAGGAATTGGCGACCTGGCCGCGTTCCAGCAGGACGTGTTCGATCGAACGCTGGCTGAGGCAGTGGCTCATTGCCAGACCGGCTTGTCCGGCTCCGATTATCAAGGTGGTAATGTCACGCATGGGACTCGCTCCTAGTTTGGGGGAGGAAAGATCAGGCCACCGTCACGAAGACGTTGGTCGGATTGGTGATGATATCGAAAACAGCCGAGCGCTTCTGAGATTGCGCCACCAGAGCTGCGATATCTTCGTCGCTGGCATCCGCGTCGATGTCATAGCGAACGCGAACCGCGCTGAAGCCGTTGCGGACATTGCTGTCGACACCAAGAATGCCATACAGGTTCATGTCGCCTTCGAGCGTGGCCTTGACGGAACGCAGGTTGATCCCGCGATTTTCGGCGACAGAGGCGATCCCTGCAGTCAGGCAGCCGGCCAGACCAGACAGGACGATTTCGACTGGCGTTGGTGCAACGTCGGTTGCGGCGAACACTTCCGGATGATCGGAATCGATGGTAAAGGTCTTGCTGCGGGCATGCTCTTCACCGAGGCCAAAAAAGCCATTCATTTCCATGCGGGTGTGTGCACCATTCTTCCATTCGCTGCTCGCTTTCCAGGTAAACTCAGCGGCCTCTGGCGCGTTTTCCAGCGCTTCACGAGCGCCCAGAAGGGCCTCTACATTGACGCCATTCAATTGCTCATTTGCGGGTTGTGTCTGTGTCATAAGTGTCTCCAAAAGTTGAATTCAGACCAAGTGTCGGTGTCGACGGAGACAGGTCTAACCGAGCGCTGATTTTACGCTTGAAGATTGCATGGAGAAATCTTGAAGATTTCTTGGTTTCGCGAACAGGCGCCGCTAAAGCCCGGTTTTTATTGAACTAAAAATCTGATCAATTCATCTGACTTGGGCCCTAAATCAGAACCTGATCAGCTTTCCTCCGTTAGAAAAGCGCGCATCGCACCGGAGAATTTTCGCCATGCCGGGTCAGATTCCGGCATAATGTGATTGTTGCTTTCAAGAGTCATGAATCGCGCGCCCGGGATGCCGGCGGCGAGCTCTTGCCCGGCGCTCAAGGGCACACGCAGATCGCCGCGGCAGTGAACCACAAGCGTCGGCGCTTTCACATCTTTGAGATAGGCGCGCGCATCGACATCGCCGAGCGCGTCCAACAAGTTCGCCGCATTCTCGGCTGACGTGGTCATGCGTTGCAGCTCGTTGAACCAGGATTGATTCTCTGACGGCGCATCCGGCATGAAGAGCGAGGTGAACATCTGCCGAAACGCATCATTATTGCGGCCCCAGCCTGTGCGGATCAGTACGCCCATCGCTTCGGTTTCCTGACGCATGGTTTCGGACTGGGACTTGCGCCACCCGCGCGCATATCCACCGAGCAGAACAAGTTTCGTCACTTTCTCCGGATGGCGCGCCGCGAAAGCGACACTGACGGCACATCCTTGTGATATGCCGAGCAGCGGGAAGCGTTCGAGACCAGAAGCTTCTACCACGGCTTCGAGATCCTCGACCTGACGCTCAAAGGAAAAATCGTCGACCGTCCAATCCGACAAGCCGTTGCCGCGCGCATCATAGCGCAACATTGTATGGCCTCGTAAGATGTCCAGGAAGACATGGCTCCAAACCGGACTTTGCCAATCATATTCCAGATGATTGAGCCAATTGGCGGTTTTTATGAGAGGCGGTCCGTCACCTGCTTTGGTGAACGCGATTTTTGTCCCATCGGCGCTATGGCAGAAGCGAATGTCCTGAAAGACGAAATCTTCGGATTTTGCAGGCTGATCATCTTTCGGCGCGCCTGAGGTATCTGCGTCCGACGCCCCTTCAACGACTTCACCGACAAACCGGAAGCCACGCCCATGGACCGTCTTTATGAAGCGTTGTGTCTGGCCATCATCATCCAGCGCCTTGCGCGCCGACTTTATGCGCGTTGAGACAGCGGATTCTGACACAAACCGGCCATCCCAGATCGCCTCGATCAACTCATCGCGCGTCACGACGCGATCGCGATTCTCGATCAGATGAACCAGCAAACCAAAGACTTGCGGTTCAACCGCGACCAGTTCTGACGATTTGCGCAGTTCAAACGCATCAAGAGTCAGTTCGAATTCGTCGAAGGAATAACGCATCTGTCTCTAATATCTGCCTTTTTGGGATAGTTCCAGAAATCTTCAGAACATCTCCAGATCATCTTCAAGCTTCGACTTTCGATTTGTTCCAGTGTTGGGACATCGCCGGTGGCAAGGGTCACCACACCGATCAACACATTATGGAGATGAACATGCAAACCATTCGAACAACCCTGTACGCGATTTACCTGATCGCTTTCGTTTCGATCGCATTTGTCGGGCCAAGCGCATACGCCGCCCTCGCCATATGCTGAGCCCCCGTAAGATGAGCGAGACGGCAACGCATCGCCCAAACAATTTTGATCCCCGCTTTCCATTGACTTGGAAAAAGCGGGGATTTTCCGCTACGCTTGACGACATGATCCACCATTTTGCCGATTTCGAGCTTGATGAGAATTGCCGCGAACTCCGGCAAGCCGGATTAATGATCCCGATCGAGCCGCAAGTCTTTGACCTTTTGAGTCTGCTCATCCGCCATCCGGACCGGGTCATTTCGAAAGACGAGATAATCGAACAAATCTGGGATGGGCGCATCGTTTCGGAGTCCGTTGTGTCTGGCCGCATCAAGGATGCCCGCAAGGCGCTGGGGGATGATGGGCGGCGTCAAGCCTTTATCAAGACCGTTCACGGGGTCGGGTTCCGCTTTATCGGCAAGCTTGAACAAGCCAATGGGGACGATGCCCCGACCGCGCCGACACGCGACGTTAGTCCGGGACTGGTGATCAATGATCAGCATCCGCAAACCTCGCTCATCGTGCTCCCGTTCCGCAGCCTGGATACGGATCCAAACGGACTCATCCTGTGCGATGCGATCCACGATGACCTCACGACTCAATTGGCACGCATGCCCGGCTATGACGTCATTTCGCGGGGCGCCGCGCTGCATCAACCACACTCACCAGACGTGCCTGAGGATCTCGGTCGCGACGTTGGCGTCGGATATGTCATTACCGGATCCGTCAGACCGTCTGGCGACATGATCCGTATTTCCGCAAAGGTCATTGCCAGCCAGTCCGGCCTGGTGATCGGCGCGTTGAATTTTGATCGGCCGAGATCAGAGCTTCTGGACCTGCAGAATCTGCTCATCTTCGAGATTGCCAATGCCCTGGGCGCGGAAATCGATCTCGCCGAAGTTCGGCGCCTGGAACGGGACGCCTCCATCGATCCGGGGGCTTACTTTCATTTCAAACAGTCGCAAATCCTGATGGACCGAAGCGGCTGGAATCGCGCCACCATGTCCCGGGTGATCGGACACCTGGAAACGGCGCGCAAAGTAGATCCGGATTTCGCACCGGCGATCAGCATGCAGGCCCTTGTGAAAGGCCTGGTGGCTCCTTGGGGATTGCTGGACAAGTCGCATGAGGAAGTGAAGCCCGAAGTCATGAACCTGGCATCGGAAGGCCTGGAGAAAGATCCACATCGCTCAACTGTGCTAGGGTGGTCCGGCTGTGCCTATTGCGATGTCGGTGAGCCCGAGATGGGAAAACCCCACCTCGAACGCGCGATTGATCTTGATCCATCGAATGCGCAAGCCAATGCCGCACTAGCCTGGGCGCACATTCAGATGGGCGATCCTGATGCCGGGTTACCGCTGATCGACAAGGCCATTCGGATCAGTCCCAATTATCCTGGCCATGCGGTCTGGCTATATCTGAAATCCATGGCCTATGTCAGCAAGAAGGACTTCGAAAACGCGCGTGAGGCGTGCGAAGCGTCGATCCGCCTGGACCCAAAACTGGCGCCGCCGTATGCGGCCCTGGCCCGCCTCGAACTCAAAGCCGGAAATCGTGCGCGCGCGAAAGAGTATGGAGATTTGGCGAAAATGCTGGTCGAGGGATAAGCCGCCCATACAGATCAAACTTGCCAACGCCCGCACAAGCCATAGGTTGCCGAAAGCAATCAAGCACAATGTCCCTATGGGGCATCAGAATTGACGAAAGATCACAGGGCGAAACGAGACCTTTCACATGGCTGTTCCCGCTAGACTTTCTGAATACGCGATAGACACGGCGCGCCAACAGTCGTCACCGCGCGTCGAGTCTATGATATCTCTGGGGGATTCGAACATTGCGCTGAGAGTGATGATTTATCGTGGCTATGTTTCTGAATTGCAGCCGCTGGTGATTCTCAATTCTGTCGAATACCCGATGCCGCCCTCAATCGCCTTCTGTGAGCAAATGTGGGCCAATGGCTTTCAAGTCATCTTTATCGAACGACCGGGCTTCGGATCGTCAGCCGCTATGCCGCGCGTGCTGTTTACAGAAGAGCTGATTGCAAAAGGCGCAACCGCGTCGACAGAAGCGGTCCTGATCCAGAAGCTGATCTCCCAGTTGGCGCTCAAACCGTTCATCCTGCTTGGCATGGGAAGTTCAAATCCGGTCTGCTATCGCCTCTCGCTGATCTCGGAACGGGCAGCGTTTTCGGTCTTCTCTAACGTCGTTTTCAACAAGGACATTCTGGACGTCTTTCGCCCGAAATGGTTGCAGCAAATGTTCAGGCAGATGGTTCACTCCAAAGCCGGGCTGAAAATCGCCTCTGCTGGCATCAAGTTCAGGATGCGACGAAAGCCTTTGGAGTTTTATCGGCTTTTAATGCACCAGAGCGCAGGCGATGTGAGCTATGTGGACCAAAATCCGGCGGACTTTGTCGCGGCCGGTCAATTATTTCAACATATCGATCACGCCACGCTCGATTACGATATGCGCATGTCCCTCAAACCAGACCTTATTCTGAAAGATGGGTTGTTTGCCGGCCGGAATGCCGTCGCCTTCTCCGGGACCGAAACCCCAGATCACTGGCGCGCGCAACTCGATTCTGAAGCCGCACGTCTCGGCATTCCCGTCGCTTATGCCCCGAGCGGAGATTTTCTGGCGCCTTATGCTTCGGTCGACTTCTTTCTCTCGCTAATTCAGAAACACGCTGGCTTAAGCTTGGCGCCGTCTTCCTAAAAACGCGAATGATAATAAGACGATGAGGCTCGTGAACGTTCGCCGTCGCTGGGCCCCTAAAACTTTAGGTTCACAAATCAATCTCCCGGCTATGCAACCGGCAAGATTGTGTTAGCGTGCGCCGACTTAGTGATCTGAAGGCGGGCGAGATGACACACTTTCGAATATTGATGGGTTTATTCCTGGCAGCGGTTCTGGCGCTGACATCACATGCACAAAACAATGAGGACGAGGACGCGTCGCCGCTTTCCAGCGCGACCTTCGAAGCCTTCAGTCTTCGCAATATCGGACCCGCCTTCATGTCAGGCCGGATTGCTGACATCATCATCGAACCTGACGATCCTGCGACCTGGTATGTCGCGGTCGGGTCAGGCGGCGTCTGGAAAACCGAAAATGCCGGCACGACTTGGACCTCCCTGTTTGATGGACAAGGATCCTATTCCATCGGCTCGCTGGGCGCTGATCCGTCAGCCCCGAACCGCATCTGGGTCGGCACGGGTGAGAATCACGGCGGACGGCATAACGCCTTTGGCGACGGGATCTACAAGTCTGATGATGGCGGTGCCACGTGGGAGAAAAAGGGTCTGGAGGCGTCTGAACATATCTCCAAAATTATCGTCCACCCGGATGATTCCAATACGGTCTGGGTCGCGTCTCAAGGCCCGCTTTGGTCCCCTGGCGGCGAACGCGGCGTTTTCAAAACGACCGATGGCGGGGAGACCTGGATCAATATTCTATCCGCCGGCGAATATACCGGCGCGACAGACCTGGTCATTGATCCGCGCAATCCAGATCGTCTTTACGCGGCCATGTGGCAGCATCATCGCACCGTCGCTGCCTATGTTGGCGGCGGACCGGAAAGCGGCCTGTGGAAATCCGAGGATGGCGGCGACACCTGGACTGAGCTGATCACCGGTCTTCCGGATGGCAATATGGGCAAGATCGGTCTTGCCATTTCACCAATGGAGCCAGACGTTCTCTATGCGGCGATCGAACTCGATTTGCGTGAAGGCGGTGTCTGGAAATCGACCGATCGCGGCGCCAGCTGGGAAAAGAAATCCGATATGGTCAGCGGCGGCACTGGTCCGCATTATTATCAGGAACTCTATGCCAGCCCGCACCATTTTGACCGCATCTATCTGGTCTCCAATACCAGTCAGATCTCCTATGATGGCGGTGCCACCTGGACAGGTCTGAACAATGAATACAAGCATGTCGACGATCATGCCATCGCCTTCCGCCCGGATGACCCGGATTATATCATGTTCGGCTCGGATGGTGGCCTGTATGAAAGCTATGACCATACCGGCACCTGGCGTTTCATCGACAATTTGCCGGTGACGCAATTCTACAAGGTCGCTGTGGATGATGCCGAACCGTTCTATTACGTCTATGGCGGCACACAGGACAATAATTCGCAAGGTGGCCCCTCGCGAACAGACAATGTTCAGGGCATTCGAAACTCTGATTGGTTTGTCACCCTGTGGGGCGATGGACATCAGTCCGCCACGGAGCCCGGCAATCCCGACATCATGTATGCGCAGTGGCAGCAGGGCAATCTCACGCGCGTGGATCGGATCACTGGCGAGTTCATCTATATCAAGCCACAGCCCCAACCCGGCGACGCGATCGAGCGCTGGAACTGGGACGCGCCCATCCTGGTCAGCCAGCACGAACCAACGCGGCTCTATTTCGCCTCGCAAAGGCTCTGGCGGTCGGATGATCGAGGCGACAGCTGGACGGCCATATCGGGCGACCTGACTCGCGACGAAAATCGTCTGCAGCTCCCTGTCCAAGGTCGCCAGTGGAGCTGGGAAGCTGGCTGGGATCTATTGGCCATGTCGCAGTACAATACGATCACGTCGTTGGGAGAGTCACCGCTCAATCAGGACCTGCTCTATGTCGGCACGGATGATGGGTTGATTCAGATTACCGAAGATGGCGGGGCGAATTGGCGCCGCGTCGAAGTCGGACGTCTGCCGGGCGTCCCGGATACCGCTTTTGTGAATGACATTCGCGCCGACCTGTTTGACGAAGACACAGTCTATATCGCGCTCGATAATCACAAGTATGGCGATTACAAACCATACCTGCTCATGAGCACCAATCGCGGCCGAACCTGGCGCGACATGTCCGGCGATCTGGAAGACCGCCATCTGGTCTGGCGCGTGGTACAGGATCATGAGAATCCCAACCTGCTCTTCACCGCAACAGAGTTCGGCCTCTTCTTCACGCTGGATGGCGGCGAGAAATGGGTCGAGCTGACCGGTGATGCCCCAACAATCTCATTCCGGGATGTCACCATACAGCGTCGCGAGGATGATCTGGTAGCCGCAAGCTTCGGGCGCGGTTTCTTTATCGTCGATGATATTTCGCCCTTGCGGACGCTGAGCGAGCAGAGTCTCGAACAAGCCGCCATGCTGTTCGCCGGACGGGATGCACTCTGGTATATCGAGAAACCGTCATTGGCCTTCTCTGAAGGTGGATCACAGGGCCACGGCTATTACCGCGCCCCAAATCCTCCTTTCGGCGCGAACTTCACGTATTATTTGAAGGACGATCTTCCCTCCTTGACCGAACAACGCATCGAGCGTGAAGAGCCTCGAATAGAAGCCGGTGATGACACGCCCTTCCCGAGCTTTGAGACAATCACCGCTGAACTGCAGGAAACCGCCCCAACCATCTGGCTCACGGTACGTGACTCTGATGGCAATGTCGTCCGGCGCCTGAAAGGACCGGCCAAGAAAGGCTTCCACCGGGTGAACTGGAATCTGCGTTATCCGCAGCAAAGCGCTGTCGCGGTCGATGACAGTCTGGAAGAAGAGCCAAGCGGGTTCCTGGTAACTCCGGGCGAATACACCGTGTCTCTGTCACAACGAGTGCGCGGCCAGACCATGGAGCTGGTCGGACCACAGACCTTTACAGTGAAGCCGTTGCGCGATGGTGCGTTGCCGCCGCAAGCCGATGCGGCAGAGTTCTGGGCTGAAGTCGCGGCGTTCGACCGCTCCGTCACAGCCGTCAGCGTCACGACCGCAGAGCTGGACGGCAAGATCAGCTTGCTTGCCGTGGCGACTCAGCGGGCGGCCGGCGGTGATCCGGTCAGACTGGAAAATCGCTGGCAAGCCATTCGCGACGAAGCCAATGCGATCTCGGAACTGGTCAGTGGCAATGCTGCCCGCAATGCGATTGCCGAACGCACGCAACCAACCGTGCGCAGTCGCCTGGGTGTCGTCCTGACCGGCGTCGGTCGTTCAACCTATGGTCCGACGCAAACGCACCGCGATCAGTTGGCCATCGCCAAATCCGAGTTCGAAACGATCCGTCAACGTCTGACCACGCTGACGGAAACCACGATCCCGGCCTTCGAACGGGAACTGATTGCAGCGGGCGCGCCTTGGGTGCCCGGCGGGCAAATCCCTTAAGGCAAATACAACCGGCGCGATCCATTACCAGTCGCGCCGGTCACTATCTCAAGTGTGAATGATGAAACTAAATTTGAAGCGCCTGTTGCGCCAAATCCATTACTGGTTGTCGCTGGCGGTTGCGGTCCCGGCGGTGATAATTTTCTGCGCCGGGATCTTCCTGATGCTGAAAAAAGAAGTCGCCTGGATCCAACCGCCCACAGCGTCTGGCATCGTCTCTGACCAAATCGCGGAGATCAGTTTTGAGGATATGGTGGTCGCGGCGCGCGCGCATCCGGAAGCCCAGATCCAGGACTGGACCGATATTGACCGGATCGATCTGCGAGTCGGCAAGGGGATTGCGAAACTGCGCGCAAAATCAGGCTGGGAAGTCCAGGTCGATACGAATTCCGGCGATGTCCTGTCCGTGGCCTATCGCCGGTCTGATCTGATTGAGCAAATCCATGATGGCTCTTTCTTTTCTGACGCCGTGAAACTCTACATTTTCCTGCCGACAGGCATTTTACTCATTCTGATGTGGGGCACCGGACTTTATCTGTTCCTGCTGCCGAAGCTGCGCCCCAAACGAAAGCGCAAGGTGAGCTAGAGACAGGTCTCGCGCGACCTATTCGCGTTCCCAAATCGGCGGGGTTCCAATCTTCTCGACCAGGAAGTCGATCAATGCGCGTACTTTCGCGGTCAGGACGTTTGACTTTGGATAGACCAACCAGATCGCCGACCCGTCATTGACTTCATAGTGAGGCAATACCCTGACCAATGCGCCCGTCTTCAGTTCAGGCGCGATGCTCCAGAGGGACCCCATCGCGATGCCCACGCCAGACTGTGTCGCGACACGCATGCTGGCGCCATCGTCACAAATGATGCGGTGGCTGGTCTTGGGGGGTGGATAGGAACAACTGCGTTGGTCAGCTGCCGTGAGTTCGCGTGGTTTGGCATTCATGAATACCAGCAATTGATGCGCGCTCAACGCTTCTGGCGTTTGCGGCATTCCATGCGCTTCCAGATAAGCTGGCGACGCATACAGAACGCGGCGATCATCCGCCAGCCGGCGTCCAATCATCGCGCTATCCGCCATCGGCAAATTGCGCAGCGCAAGGTCGAAGCCTCCCTCGATCAAGTGGATTTGCGTATCGGAAAGCTTCAATTCCAAATTGATCTTCGGATAGCGATCCAGAAACTCCTTCAGAAACGGCGCGATGTAGAGCTGTGCGAACGTACTGGATGCAGCAAATCTCAGCGTGCCGCTTATTTCGGAACGTCCATGTCCCAAGGCCGCGAGGGCGGCATCTTCTTGCGCCAGCATTTCCTTTGCGAATGGCAGGAACTCGGCGCCCTCCAATGACAGAGACACTTTCCGGGTCGACCGATGCAGCAAGTCAGCCCCCATATGCTGCTCGAGTTTCGCCAGGCGCGCGCCCGCCACAGCCGGAGACAGACCCAGCTGCCGACCAGCAGCGCTGATATTCAGCAATTCAGCGGCCAGAACGAAGAGTCGAACGGACTCTGTATCCATGCACATTATATCCTAAATCTATATTCTGTTTCGGATTTTATGCCATTTATATCCATATTTCAACATACTACTTTCTCCAGACAACGAAACGGCGACACGCGGTGCCGCGCCCCTGGAGAGAAGAAATGCAAGTCTCAGCAAGCGTAAATTATCACGTTCAGAAAGACGAAGCTCAGGCGTTTGAGTTTGATGTCGATGGCATCATCGGCAATCTCGTCTCACCGGAGCTTGTGACAACCGCGATCGCCGTGACGGACCTGCGGGATGAGTCGCGCCCCAATCGGTTTGATCAGGACGGCATAGCCTTTGTCGATCAGGCGACTGAGGTTCAGGATTTCACGCACGCCAAGGATTGGGAAGGGGTCTATGGTGCCGAGCTGAAACAGCTCCTCACATCACAAATCGGCGCCAAGGAAGTGATCGTGTTCGATCACACGGTGCGGATAGATGACCCAAATGCTCCGCGCCGCCCTGCCCGCAACGTCCACAATGACTATAATCAGGCCGGCGCTGAACAGCGTCTTGTCGACATTGTCGGCGAAGATCATGCCCAGGCCTTTCACGAAGCCGGCTATGGCTTCGTCAATATCTGGCGCCCGATTGAGCATGAGATTCAGTCTTCGCCACTCGGCTTTATTCGCCCTTCCTCCATGATTGCCGAGGACTGGATGGATATCGGATTGATCTATCCGGACCGGTTTGGTCAGATTCTGGGCGTTGCCGCCAACCCGGCGCATGAATGGTTTTTCCTGTCCGGAATGACCCCGGACGAAGCCATCATCTTCAACATCTATGACAATACCGGTCGCCCACACCTGGCGCATAGCGCCCTCGATCTACCCGGCGATGCCGACGTCACGGTGCCGCGCAAAAGCATCGAGAGCCGCACGCTCGTCCGGTATTCCTGAGCCCCTGGAACTTCAAATTCGAGCCCGTCTCGAAATCGCAAGAAAGAAGACACAGCCATGTCGACGCAATCCCTTCAACGCGCCCGCACCATTGAGCGCCCCAGCCGAAACGCCATGCTTGAGCGGCACCCGTCCGTTCACGCGTTCTGGAATCAGAACCAGAACGTGTTCGAACAGGCCTGGCAGGAATGGGAAGCCAATGGAGGCGACGATCATATCACTCTGGATCGATCGCTTTATGATCCTCGTTTGCGACAAGCGGTCGAACAGGGTTGGGAAAACCCGGCTCAGGAAGACACGCTCAGGCAGCTTTGGACAGAGGTCTTTCCGAACGTCTACAAGGCGCAATTCTTTGACCCGGACCGATTGGTCGATCTACGCAACTATCTCGACCGGGTTGCCGATGCCGGTATCCCATTGCGCCCGCCCTATGGCATCGCGCTCAATCGCGGCGGCGCCATGCTGGACCAGCGGTCAGAGGGATATCTTGCGGCGCCTGAGTTCCAGAATTTTTACCGCGACCTGATGGATCATTTCACGCGCCCAATCGCGCGGCTCCTGTTTCCGGACATTTTTGGCTACGACACCCAGACCTTCGGGTTCTCCATTCAATGGCAAGCCGGAAAGGATACGACCCTTCGGCCACATACGGACGCGTCTTCGGTCACATTGAACATAAATCTCAACCTGCCCGGCGAAGACTTTTCTGGTTCGGCCGTGCGGTTCATGGATCCTGCCGAGAAAAAGGTCGAGAGCCTGACCTTTGAACCCGGCACGGCCCTGATCCATCACGGCAATGTTCCGCATGCCTCGGAGCCGATCACGGACGGTGAGCGCCATAATTTTGTGCTCTGGCTGTACGGCGACCAGGGACAGATTCCGCGTGCCGGCACACCATTTACGCGGGCCAGCGCTCAAGACCGCTGGACCGTCCCGACCGGACCTTCTGACAGCATGGCGCCGTTCTGAATTTCAGGCGCCCCCACCGAATACCCTATAAAGGATAGATGCGATGACAAAGACCATCCTGATTACCGGTGCCACTGACGGCATCGGCCTCGAAACCGCAAAGATGCTGGCGCCCCTCGGGCACACGCTGCTGCTGCACGGACGCAATCCTGACAAACTATCTGCAGCAGCCGCTGCCGTGTCCGGTATCGACGGCGCTGGGACGATAGAGACTTATCGCGCCGATCTTTCAGACCTGGCCGACGTCGTCGCCATGGCAGACAAGATCAAAAGTGCACACGCCTCCCTGGACGTCCTGATCAACAATGCCGGTGTGTTCAAGATGCGCGATCCCGTCACCCGGGATGGGTATGATGCGCGCTTCATCGTGAATGTGGTCGCGCCTTATCAACTGACCAAGGCACTTTTGCCATTGATCGGCCCCGAGGGCCGGGTCGTGAACCTGTCATCGGCGGCGCAAGCGCCTGTCAATCTGGAAGCCTTCCTGACCAAGCAGGCCCTCTCCGATGGCGATGCCTATGCGCAAAGCAAGCTCGCGCTGACCATGTGGTCGGCCGAGATGGCCAATCAGCTTGGCGCCAGTGGTCCTGTGATTGTGGCCGTGAACCCGGCCTCATTCCTGGCCAGCAAAATGGTCAAGGAAGCCTATGGTCATGAAGGTCATGACTTGCGGATCGGCGCGGACATCCTGACCCGCGCGGCCCTGAGTGATGAGTTCGCAAATGCCTCCGGCCGTTACTATGACAATGACCGAAAGGCGTTCGCGCAGCCCCATCCCGATGCGCTCGATTCGGCCAAGAACAAGCGCATCGTCGCTGCGCTTGATCAGCTGATCAAGTAAGCGTTCCACCCTTTGATCCATCGCGCACGTCCTGAGACGCTCTCGGGTCGACGCCGCCCCTTTACCTTCAATCCCCGTCTCTCCTGAAAGGAAAACACCATGAAATATGAAGGCTTCACCACGTTTAGCGTGGACAAGACTGACGGCATCCTGACCGTCACATTCGACTTTGGCAGCGTGAACGTTCAGGGCCAGGAAATGCTGGCCGATCTGAACAGCCTGGCCATGCGCCTGGAACGCGACCGCGACACCAAGGTCGCGATCTTTCAGTCTGCCAATCCGGAAATCTGGGTCTGCCATTATGACACCGAATTGCTGAAGGACATGTCCGACGAAGCCGTATCGCGAGACGAAGCGCAGTTGCTGGACCTGCAAGCCGTTTGCGAACGGATCAGCAAGGTCCCTCAAGCCACGATCGCCAAGCTGGAAGGATTCGCCCGCGGCGGTGGCCATGAATTGGCGCTCGCGCTCGACATGCGTTTCGCGGCGCGTGGAAAATTCAAATTTATGCAAATGGAGGTTGGCATGGGCATCCTGCCTTGTGGCGGTGGTGCCGCTCGCATGGCGCGCCAGACCGGTCTTGGGCGGGCGCTCGAGATCATCCTCAGCGCACGTGACTTCGATGCCGATGAGGCGGAAGCCATGGGCACGATCAACAAGGCGCTCGATCCGGACGAGATCGGGGACTATGTCGACACGCTGGCGAAAAGGATCGCCCGGTTCCCGGCGGAGTCGATCAATGCCTGCAAGCAGATGGTCTATGAATCCATCGACAAACCCATTGATGAAGCGCTCAAGGCCGAAGCCTACTGGCTTTATCAGGCGACCAGCAAGACGCCGGCACTGAAACGATTCACGCTGGCGGACGAGCAAGGTCTGGAACATGATATCGAGAACCAGCGCAACTGGAACGATCTGGTCATGCAGGTTCAAGACATTGTCTGAGCGCTCAAGCTTGAATAAGATGACAACCCGGTTCCGGCAGGAGCCGGGTTTTTTTGTGTTTTCGATCCTGTTCCGGCGGTCCGCTCAAATAGACCTAGACGATACCGAATTTGAGAGTCATGTTCTTGCAAAATACCGCTTATAAGCGGAACACGTGTCGGGAGCAGCACCATGGAATTCGATTTTGACGCGATCGTCGTAGGATCGGGCTCAACAGGCGGTTGGGCCGCCAAGGAACTGACGGAAAAAGGCCTCAAAACGCTGATGCTGGATCGTGGGCACATGATCGAGCATAGCATCGACTATGATTTTGAAGGTACACCTGCATTTGAAATGCCCTATCGCGGCAATTGGCCTCCAGGATTGCAAGAGAAGTATTTCCAGCAATGGGCTGCCAGCCCGTACACTTACAGATACTGGAATGACGACTCTCGCTTCCCTTATATAGATGATCCCGAAAAACCGTTCAGGTGGGCGCGATCCGGCGCCTTTGGCGGCAAGTCCATTGCGTGGGGACGACAGACATATCGGTGGAGCGATTTGGACTTCAAAGCCAATGAGCGCGATGGACACGGCATCCCCTGGCCCATTGGCTATGCCGATATCGAACCATGGTACAGTTATGTCGAACGCTTCATGGGGGTTCAGGGTGAGGCGCGTGATTTACCGCAACTTCCGGACAGTGAGTTTATCGGTCAAGTTCCGTTGAACTTTGCGGAAGAGCACTTCAAACGCGAAGTCGAAGGCAAGCTCGGCCGAGCTATTACGGTCGGCCGCACGATGAACCTGATGGAAGATCGCCCAGACCAGGGGCGCGGACGTTGCCAGTTCCGGGACCAGTGCTGGAAAGGCTGCTCCTATGGCGCGGCCCCTTCCACGCAGGCCACCACCCTGCCCGCCGCGCAGAAGACCGGCAATCTGAGCATTCGCACAGACGCGACCGTGTCCGAACTCATCTATGACGCAGACACCCAGCGCGTGACAGGCGTTCGCGTCATCGATACGAACACCAGGGAAGAGACCATTTATCGCGCGCGGATGGTGTTCCTGAATGCGTCTTGCTTGAGCACGACCCAGATATTGCTGAACTCAAAGTCGGAAGCGATGCCGCGTGGTCTTGGTAATACCCACGATATGGTCGGGCGCCATGTCATGGACCATTTGTTCGGTGTGGGGGCCACGGGCACGTTGCCGGGCCATACCGATCTCATGGAATATGGTCGGCGCCCCGCCTCGCTATACATCCCCCGCTTCCGAAACATCAATGCGGAAACGGATGAGGATGCAGATTTCATCCGCGGCTATAATTACCAGGCGTGGGGCGGCGGGCGCAGTGGCCCGCAGGACTATTCAGGCTTTGGCGCCGGATTGAAGGCGCAGCTGCGTGTGCCCGGGGCCTGGCGCTTACCCCTGCATGGCTTTGGCGAAGTTCTGCCCAATCACAGTAACCGCGCCTATCTCGATGAAACCCGGACCGATGATCTCGGCATGCCGCTGATGCGGTTCGATGTCGAATGGGGGGAAAACGAACAGAAGATGGCGAAGGAAATCGCCAGAGAGGCGGCCCGCATGCTGGAAACGGCTGGGTTTGTGGATATTGAAGTCCGCGATGAAATCGGCGCACCTGGCATAGGCATCCATGAAATGGGGACGGCCCGAATGGGCGATGACCCCACGCTGTCCGTGGTCAATAAATGGAACCAGATGCACATCGCCGACAATGTCTTCATTACCGATGGAGCCTTCATGACGTCATCGGGAACGGTCAATCCGACCATGACCTATATGGCATTCACGGCGCGAGCCGCGGACCATGCGGTCGAACTATTCCAGTCAGGTCAGATATAGGAGGACGAGTGATGGACCGACGAAAATTTCTCATCGCCATGAACGTGGCCCTTGGCAGCCAGATGATCGCCCCCCTTCAACGCATATTGGCAGCGCAGGCGCAGATCGACCCTGTCAGCTTCACGGGCGGCGCGGCCCTGTTCTCCGACAGCGAGCGCGCGGCCGTTGCGGCGCTGAGCGAAATCATCATTCCAACGACCGACACGCCGGGTGCGATCGCAGCCGGCGTGCCAGACTATATCGAGTTCATGCTGAGCGAGTGGTATGACAAGGACGAGCGGATCCGGTTTCTGATCGGCATCAAACAGGTCGTCGCCTATGCGACAGTCACACAGGACACACCATTTGCTGACCTGGAAGCCGACCAGCAGACGGCTATCGTTCAGCGCATGCATGATGGCCAGATGCCAGTCATGCGGGATGGTGGGCGCGCCTTCTTTGAACACATCAAACAGCTGACTCTGGCCGGGTATTACACATCCGAAATCGGCATGACGGTCGAGCGGATCTATCTGCCCGTTCCAGGCAGGTTTGATGGCGCCTACCCGTATGCCAAAGCTGGCACCCTGTTCACCTCCTAGAGGAGTATTCCATGTTGAACCGACTATTTCTGTCTTCGTTTCTCGTCCTGGGCGCCGGCTGCGTTGGCGCCAAAGCCGATGACAATAGTGGCACCACCCCATTCTTGCCCGGCGATGAATGGCGGGTGCATGACTCCACGCGCCCGCTGCCACCCGTCGTCAATCCCGGCATCGGCTCGACCAACGAATTTGCGGCCCCGCCATCCGATGCGATTGTCCTGTTCGATGGCTCCGATGATTTATCTGCCTGGACACCGCAGGTTGAAGGCGCAGATCTCTGGCCCGTGGTCGATGGCGTCCTGATGACCAATGCGAGCGGCGACAGGGCCGCGGAAGGTGTGCAGGTCAGCGGCCTCAAAACCAAGGAAACCTATGGCGACGTCCAACTGCATCTGGAGTTTCGCATCCCGGTCACGTCAACTGGCGCGACAGGCCAGCAATATGGCAATAGCGGCGTTTATTTCATGGAGAAATACGAAGTCCAGGTGCTCAATTCCTATGAGAATGAAACCTATGCGGACGGCTCCGCGGCCTCGCTTTACGGATGGAAACCACCGCTTGTGAATGCCAGTCGGCCGCCAGGCGAATGGCAATCCTATGATATCGTTTTCGAGGCCCCGGAATTTGACGAGGACGGAATGCTGCTCGCGCCGGCCTATGTGACCATGTTCCACAATGGCGTACTCGTGCACAACCGACAGGAATTGCTCGGGATCACCATATGGAGAAACGTGGCCACGTATGAAGCGCACGCCGCGATGCTTCCTTTCGCGCTTCAGCATCATGGTGAGACGGTGCACTACCGCAACATCTGGCTGAGACCTCTGCCATGATGAATCGGCGTCATCTGTTGGCGGGTGTGACGACGACGGGCGCCTTGTCAGCCACAGCTTGCGCCATCGGTTTGAACGGACAGACTGCGACCGCCCAGGACACAAACGCCAATCCCTTTCGGATGAAGTTTGCGCCGCATGACGGCATGTTCCGACATTTCGCCGGCGACGATATTGTTGATCAAATTCACTTTGCGGCGGACCAGGGATTCACGGCCTGGGAAGATAATGCCATGGCCGGGCGTCCAGTCGAAACCCAGATCCGGATTGGCGAAGCATTAGCGGCGCGAAACATGGAGATGGGCGTTTACGTGGCTGGAATGCCAGACGGCTTCTGGCGCGATCAACCCGTCTTGTCAGGTGATGATCCAACGCACCGTGACGCCTTCCTGACGCTTATCGCTCAACAGGCAGACACCGCAAAGCGCGTGAATGCCAAATGGACCACTGTGGTCCCAGGCTTTGCCGACCCGCGATTGCCGCGTGGCTTTCAAACGGCACAGATTATCGACCTGCTGCAACGCGCCTGCGATATTTATGAGCCGCTGGGTCTGACCATGGTTCTGGAACCGCTCAACACGAGACGGGACCATCCCGGTGTGTTCCTGACTTCTGTTTCACAAGCCTATGAGATCTGCACTGCGATTGATAGGCCGGAATGCAAGATCCTGTTCGACATCTATCACGAGCAGATCGAGTACGGGAATCTCATCCCGACCATTGATCGCGCCTGGGACCAGACGGTCTATTATCAGATGGCAGACAATCCAGGGCGGCACGAGCCGGGAACCGGTGAGATCAATTATGGCAACGTCCTGCGCCACATTCACGATAAGGGCTTTGATGGCATTGTCGGCATGGAACACAGCAATGCCCAGCCAGGCCAAGTGGGCGAGCAAGCGGTGATCGACGCTTATCGCCGGATCGATCCAGCCTGAGCGTGCTCTCTCACGCCTTGCAGGGTCTAGCGCTTCAACGTCTCGATCAACTCATCGCGGACATCGCGTTTGAGGAACTTGCCGCTGGCATTTCGCGGGAAAGGCTGGTCGCAGAACCAGACATATCGCGGCAGCTTGAACTTTGCCAAACGGCTGGCGCAATGCGCGATGAGCGCTTCTTCGGTGATCGACTCACCTGGCTTCAGGACGATCGCCGCGCCGACCTCCTCGCCCAATCGTTCGTCAGGCACGCCAAACACGCAGCATTCCGCGATCGCACTATGATGATAGATCGCGGCCTCCACTTCGACGCAGTAAATATTTTCGCCGCCGCGCAGCACCATGTCCTTCTTGCGATCGACCAGAAAGATGAAGCCATGCTCATCCACGCGGCCAATGTCGCCGGTATGCAACCAGCCATCCGTGATGGATTCGGCGGTCGCCTCTGGCCGGTTGATATAGCCCTTGATGACCGAGGACCCGCGCACCCAGAGTTCGCCCAGTTCGCCGGGTGGCACTTCATTGCCATCATCATCGACGCATTTGACTTCAAAATTCGGCATGGCCGGGCCTGCGGAATCCGGTTTGTCGACGAAAAAGTCGCCAGCGACCGAGGTGATGATCCCACACACTTCGGTCATGCCATAACCGGTGCCGGGACGCGCCGTCTGAATACGATCATCAATCTCGCGAACCTGATCCGGGGGCACCTGAGCGCCGCCGCACGGAACCGCCAATAGACTCGACGTGTCCGTCTTGTCGAAATCCGGGTGATTGATCAGCTCGCGCCCCATGACCGGAACGCCGCCCGCAGAGGTCACGCGTTCGCGCTCGATCAGGCGCAGCGCCTCGCCCGCATCCCAGCGATACATCAACACGATGGTCCCGCCGACCGCGGTCACACGATAGGCCCCGCAATTGTTCGCCGTCACATGGAATAAGGGCGTGGTAATCAGAGCCACGGGAATTGGCAGGTTGGCTGGCGGCTCGACACCCGTGGCGGCCTGAACCGCCATCATGGCAGACGTAGCGGCGTATTGCATGTTCAGGAGATTGGCGACGCAGCCGCGATGGGTCAGCTGAGCGCCTTTCGGAAATCCCGTTGTGCCGGACGTATAAAAAATACAGGCATCGCTGTCTGGATCGACATCAACAGAGGGCAAATCGCGATCCGCGCTGATGATGGTGTCCCATGCCGTCACCCTATCGACCGGATTATCCACGCGAACCGATATCAGGCCCGGTGGTGTCTCGATTTCTGGATTGTCCTGAATGCGCGCCAATCGCTCGGCATCTGCAAAGATGAATTTCGGCTGGGCGTCATTGATCCCGTACGCCATTTCCGTTTCTGTCCACCAGGCATTCATACCGACGACAGCAATGCCGACGCTTGTACAGGCCCAATAGATCAGCATCCATTCCGGATAGTTCCGCATCGCAATGGCAACACGATCGCCGGGGCGCACGCCTTGTTCAAACAACCACCCCGCAACACTTGCTGCAATACGATGCGATTCCCGATACGTGATACGTTCGTCCTGATAGACGATATAGTCTCTGTCGGCGAAGGGCGTGGTGGCCAACCAGAT
>JBCCZH010000010.1:0-20254 GCA_039188075.1 Pseudomonadota bacterium | reverse complement strand
GCCAGACCGTAACAGTGTCGGGCGTAGCCCTCGATGAGAACTCACGTTCAGACGCCTTCATCGCGACGAAATCCGCGTTTGAGGCAGATCCGGTGGCAGGTCCCTTGGTGCAGCGCGTGATCAACAATATGAGTATCCGCGATACTGAAGATGCGATCGCGATCCGACTTACAGAGGAGCTGGTTGAGGAAGATGGTCTGACTTGGTTGCGGGTGAGAATTGCTGACCGGGTGGCCATTCTTGAGGGCAGAGCGGCAACCGCTCAGGAAAAGGAGCTCGGTTATGGCATTGGTCGCTCCACGGTTTTGTCTGATCTCGATGCCAGCGTGATCGTGAATATTGTGGTCGACGCGATACAGGTCGACGGAAACGGCGACACTGTGGGCGGCGCGCTGCTCGAACTGGCGAGTGATGCCAGCATCTCGGACTGTCAGGCTGCATTCAATCAAGTGATGGATGGGCGCGAGGTCGAGTATGAACCGCGTGAGGCGATCGTCAAAAAATCAAGTTCCCGGCTGCTCGACGCTGTCACGGGTGTGGCGCTTCTATGTGAGGCACATGCGATCGAGATTGCCGGTCATACTGGTCCGGAAGAGTTCAACGTTGATGCGCTGGACCTCTCGCAACGACGCGCGTCTTCCGTGCGGGATTATCTAATGGCTTACGGCGTATCGCCGGATGCCTTGATTGCGCGCGGGTATGGAAATATTGGTCCCATACAACCTGGCGCTAATGCCGATCTGGTCTTTCCCAATACCGCTTTTGTTGTGAGCGCCCGCGACAGCTAGAAGCGGCACACCAGTCCCTGGTCTGCCGGGACGGTCGCTTCAACCGTATCATGCCAGGCCTTAGCGATGGCTGTTGTCCCCGTCACCTGCGTGGGGGTGACGAATGCTTTTGAGACGGGATAGAAAGCAACCAGGTCAGCGCCCGTGCGTTTGTCGAGCTCGCCGGCCGGCAATTCCTTGGCCCGGTTGGCGGCATAATCCGGTACAAAAAAGAATTCCGGATCAGGCCCCGGCAAATCAGCCACAGGCGCGCGTTTGTCTTCCCAGTCCGTCGCGCCGATCACAAGGCTGCGGATCAAGGCATCGCCGCAAGCCGTATGGACAGCCTTGGTGAATTCCGGGCGGCCGACAAAATCGACATAGGCGGCTTTTCCTGATGCGGAGAAGTCCCCAATTGCGTCATACTCAAGCACCTCATCATAGAGGCCGGTATCTTTCACGAATTGAACATTGCGCGGTGAGGTCACGCCCACCGTCTTCACACCGCGGCGTTGCAAACTGTGGGCGGCTGCGATGGCGGTTTTCGAGGAGGCGCTCGAAATTACCGCCACATCCGGTTGTGGGTCGCCTTCCATCAGGCTGTCGCAGATCATCCAGCCGGTCAGATAGAGCGGACGGAACAGCATTTGCTGGTCTTCAGTGCCTTCAACATAGGCAGGGTCCGTGTCGATGGCGCTGTAAAAATTATAGATCGGGGCCAGTCCCTGCCGATGCGCGGCGGCGTCGAAAAATCCACGCGGCGATGTTTTCATCGGCGTAACAATCAGCTCCTCAGAAATCGGATAATAGCCATACAATCTCTGGCCTGCGCTGACACCTTCAGCTTTCGATTCAGCCACGGTCGCAAAACCCCAAACCGGAACACGTCCCATGCCGTCTGACGAGGTCGGGAAGAAATTCCAATAGTGCATCGGTGCGCCACCAAACGCCGCATAGGTCACGTTGTTGGCGGTCAGCGCAAAGGCATCAATCGTCAAGCGGACATCGCCCTCGGCCAATTCAGTCGAGGCAGCGTCTTCCCACTGAGACTCGCGCAGGTTCGATTTCGTGATTAGATGCTGCTTGCCCATAGCCTTCTCCTTTTGCCCCACTCTGAGCGGTGCGCGGAAAGGAATCAAGCTTGACGTCGGGCGCGCTAATGCCGCGTCGCAGAAACACTTGGCGGTGCCATGGCCTGATCATATGAGCGTAGGAAGCTTTCCAGGGTTGAGAGCGCCTCTCGAGCCTCTTTGATGATCTCTGGCGATTCCGCGCGATAGAACGCGTCATCATCGCTGCCCGGCGTTGCCGTGCAGGCGGTCTCCAGTTCCTTGAGGGATCGCGAGAGAATCTCTGCGTAAAATGTCCAGTGTGGATCTTTGCTGTTCATCATCATGCCCGATTCGTGTTCGGAATTATGGATAATGGAAAATAAGTATTCACTCAATCAAAAAGTGCAAATACTTAAATACATTTCGCGATTGATCAGTTTTTATTATCAGGAAGACGTAGCGGAATCGATCTCATTGGCGAGCCCGACAAAGGCGTCCGACAGGGCGGGGGAGGTATTTGTCCAGCGCACGGCATCCATCAGCGCCTGGGGTGAAACGAGGTTTCCGTCCGTATCGGAGACCCGCATCAGCGTGTTGACCACCGCATGCGTGTTGCCGCGCCGCTTGAACGCATGATTGAAAGCAATGTGCGTCTCTGACCAGCCTTCGATTTCGCACACCATCTGGAAGGCCTGAGGCGCTTTCAGCATGCGGGTGATGGTTCGCGTCTGACCACAGATTTCCAGGCGCCAGCGATTGGCCCGCAGCTTTTTCATGATCCCGGTGCGGATCAGCAGATTCAGACGGGCCAGATCGCTGAAAGACAAATACCGGCTATTGGTCATGTGCATGAACATGTCCTGATCGGTAAACCAGACTCGATAGTTCAGTGCGATCGGTCGATCCAGTGGCGCGGTCTTGCTGGACAGAGAGGCCAGAAGCAGCACCCAGAGACGTCGAAAGAACAGATTCACGGCGCATCCCTCCCGCTGTCGCCATTATTGGAGACTAGCGCCATAGTTTGTCCAATTCTGCAGCGATTGCAAACGACTTTCTTGCCGCGCTGCCACCGATCCGTAATCCGATCATGGCTGACCCTTCCAGCGAGGATGGATCATCGCTTTGTCGCGCCCAACGGCTGCCGGCCACAAACCCTTCATCCAGCTCGGACAAAAAGGCGCCGAACTCTTCCTCGCGGCCATCTGCGAACAGAGGCAACCAGATCAGGAATTGCGCTTTCGGCCATTTCCGCATGGCGCGCGGCACCCAATTGGCGAGCGCATCCATATCGGCGTCCGTCTCATAGCTCGGGTCGAGCATGACCAGCATGTTTTCGCCGCGTCTGGGCTGCAACCGCAAGGCGCCGCGATAGCCATCCTCCTTGCGGATCTGGACGCGCGTGTCCTTGTGCAGGGCTTGCGACAGGGCCTTGTGTTCCGCCGGGTGCAACTCAAACAAGACGATACGGGCCTGATCGGACAAGATCTGAGTCGCGAGGGCGGGCGAGCCCGGATACGAGGATGGCCCTTTGCTTTGGACATGTTTGAGCCAAGGCTGCAGAGCGCCAGGGGCCTTGTCCGCTTTGGGCATGGCGAGCACGCCGCGTGTCGCTTCCCCCGTCTTCTGTGATTGCGCCCCGCCAAGATCATAGAAGCCCCGGGCGGCATGCGTTTCGATGTACAGCAATGGCCGATTGGCTTCGGCCTCGCTGTTCAGCACCGCGTGCAGGATGGCATGTTTCAGAACATCAGCCTGATTACCGGCGTGAAATCCGTGTTGATAGGAAAGCAAGGTCTCAAGATCCCCGTTCAGCCAATGAAGCTTTCCGGATCGCTTCGAATTCATTGCCTGGATACCAGGTCGGCCAATCACCCGACTGCAATATTTTCAATCCCACGGCGTAGAGGGCTGTGACGTCTTCTTCGATGCCGGACAAGTCCCAGTCATCGGAATATTCATCCATCGGCTTGTGATAGCGCTGTGTGCGATAGGCATCTGCCACAGCCATACCGCGCGCCACACCCCCTTCGCGGGCGTCAGTGCCACCGTCGGCGTACAACATGGGTACGCCTTTCTTGGCGAACGAGACGTGATCCGATCGATAGAAATATCCGGCTTGCGGGCTGGGGTCCGGGACAATGACACGGTCATTGGCTTCCAGATAGTCCCGCAAGATGTCTTCAAGCTCAGAGGCACCATAACCGACGACGATCATGTCTTTGGTCCGCCCGGTGGGCAGCATCGCATCCATGTTCAGGCCAGCAACGATCTGGTTCATCGGAACGGTCGGGTTTTCGGCATAGAAGGCCGACCCGAGCAAACCGGATTCCTCCAGCGTGACAGCGAGAAACAGCGCCGAGCGATCAAGCTCATCGTCAGCCATCGCTTCACCGATTTCGATCAGGGCGGCGACCCCTGTCGCATTATCAACAGCGCCATTGAAAATATCGTCGCGATAGAAATCCTGAGTCGGTTCGCCTTCACGTTCTTCGGACTTCTTGCCGAGATGATCCCAGTGCGCCGTGAAGAGCGTGTACTCATCCGGCGCGGTTTGACCCGGTAGCATGCCGACCACATTCCGGGACTCGGTTGTGGAGACAGACTGGCTCAAGGATCCGCTGACCGTGAGGTCGCCCATGTCGACGGGTCGAAACCCTTCGGTCTTGGCGCGTATCTTCATGTCTGCAAAATCGAGACGGGCCTCGGCAAACAGAGCGCGCGCTGTTTCTTCCGAAATCCAGGACTCAAATAGCGTGCGGTTTGCGCCGCCATCACTTCGAACCAGATCCGCTTGCGCGCCAGACCAGGAATTCTCAACGACTTCCCAGCCATAGGAGGCTGGTGCCGTTTCATGCACCACGATCGCGCCCGTGGCGCCCTGACGGCCGGCTTCCTCAAATTTATAGGTCCAGCGGCCATAATAGGTCATCGCATTGCCCTTGAAGAGCTCGTCCTGGCGGGCATAGCCGGGATCATTCACCAGCATGACAACGGTTTTGCCCTCAACGTCCAGGCCCGCATAATCATTCCAGCCATATTCTGGCGCGACGACACCATAACCGACAAAGACCAGCTCTGAATCCTGCCAGGACGCCTCATCGCGATCCTGTTTCTTGGTCCACATGACAGCATCTTCTCGAAGCGTCATGGGAAAGTCTTCGCCTGATGCACCGCCGGAAAAGGTCAGGTTTGAGGCATTTTCATCGAGCGTTTGTTCGACCATGCCGACCGTTTGAAACCAGGTGCCATTCTCGCCGGCTGGCTGAAGTCCCACGCGCGTCATTTCGGCGGCGATCCAGTCTGCCGTTTTTTCTCCGACGGGCGCGCCGGGGCCGCGGCCTTCAAATGCATCATCGGCAAGCGGTGCAATCCGCTTGCGCAAGTCCTCGGCCGTGATGGCAGCGCTGGTATTCGTCGGGAGGGGCAGGACAAGACCCGAATCCTCGACAGCTTCCGTGGTTTCCGTGCTCGGTTCGGGCGTGATAGGATTGATGTCTTCGGTCGCTTGTGTGCAGGCAGCTGCAAGCGTCATCGCCGACGCGATCAGAGTAAGACGGAGCATTCTGTCTGTCTCTCCTGTTAGATCTGTTTGCGCCACGGTTTGGCACATGCGGGGACAGGCGACAAGCGAACCTCTGTGCCCAATCAGGCGTCGGGCAAGGGGATGTAATCATCCTCACCATCGGGCAGGGTGAATGGCGTGCCTTGCCATCCGCCCTCTGCCGAGGCCGTCCAGTCGGCTTTGGCCTGCGCCAGACGATCCTTGTCCGTGGCGACGAAGTTCCAGTCGATCAGACGTGGACCATCCATTTTCTGTCCACCGGCCAGCATGAAGCGCGTGCCGGCACTGACTGAGACGGGAATTGATTCTCCTTCGCGCAAGACGGCCATTTGGCCCGCCTCGATGGTTTGGCCATCAATCACAGCTTCACCAAACGCGACATATAATGCGCGTTCTTCGGCTTCATCACCGTCAATGACAAAGCTGGCAGCCGCATCGGCATCCGCGCCGACATACCAAATGCCCCAGGGAAACTCGACCGGGGCCGTATGTCCGAAGGCCGTGCCGGCCAGGACCCGAGCATGCGCCCCGCCAAGATCAAACTCGGGCAAGGTCTCGGCCGGATGGTGGACGAAATCCGGGGCGATTTCGGCATACTCCTTTGGCAGAGCGACCCAGGTTTGAATGCCGTGCATGGATTGCCCGGCGGCGCGTTCCGCATCCGGCGTGCGTTCGGAGTGACAAATGCCCCGGCCTGCCGTCATCCAGTTCACAGCGCCAGGGCGGATCACCAGATCATTGCCCAGCGTGTCCTTGTGGCGAATGGCGCCTTCATACAGGAAGGTGACCGTGGCGAGCCCAATATGCGGGTGGGGCCGAACGTCAAATCCCTTGCCGGGCGCATAATTGACGGGCCCGAAATGGTCAAAGAAAATGAAAGGGCCGACCATTTTGCGACTGTGAAACGGCAGGATTCGGCGCACGACAAAGCCGTCGCCCAGATCCTTTTCTCGCGGTTTTATGATTTGCTCGATCAACGCAGTCATGCCTGAACTCCTTGCCGAATGACCAATTGGGACTGACATAGACTTATGCGCACTGATCTCCATGAATTCGTAGACGAAATCCGCGCATGTCAATTATGCGCGGACGACATGGAGCGCGCCCCGCGGCCGATCCTGCAGATCTCGGACACTGCGAAGATCCTGATTGCCGGGCAGGCGCCAGGAAACCTGGCCATGGAATCAGGACGCCCCTTTACCGATCCGTCTGGCGTACGCTTGCGGGAGTGGCTGCAAATCGAAGAAAAAGTCTTCTATGATCCAGCCAGAGTCGCGATTGTGCCTATGGGCTTTTGTTTCCCGGGATATGACAAGAATGGCGGCGACATCCCGCCTATGACGCGCTGCGCGAAAACCTGGCACACACCGCTCTTCGAGCGGCTGCCGCAAATCGAGCTGAAAGTCCTGATTGGGGGCTATGCGCAGCGCTGGCATATTGGCGATCAGATGGAAAAAACATTGACGGCGACGGTGGAAAAGTGGCGAGACTTTCTGGAGCAGGGCGTCATTGTCACGCCACATCCGAGTTGGAGAAATAATGCATGGCTCAAGCGCAATCCCTGGTTCGAAACCGAACTCTTGCCCGAATTGCGAAAACGGGTGCAGGCCTTGTTGTCCTGATTGCCGTCCTGTTCGGTTTTCTGGGCGCCTGCGTCACGCCTGCGACTTTGAAAGCCCTGGACCTGGAAAGCCCTGTCATGCCTGAACTGGATCCCGAGAATAATCGCCTGATCACCTTTGATGGCGCTGAGCTTGGCCTCACCGTCTGGGACACGGAAGAGACCCCCGAGATCGTCATTGTCGGTATTCACGGCATGAATGATTATGCCAATGCCTTCCATATGGCCGCGCCATACTGGGCCGCGCGCGGGGTCAAGACCTATGCTTATGACCAACGTGGGTTTGGCCGTTCTTTTGGTCGCGGCGAATGGCCTGAAGAAGAGCTGATGCGCGAGGATTTGCGCACTGTGACTCGACTTGTGCGTGCGCAGCATCCGGACACCACGCTCGCCGTCGTCGGGATCTCGATGGGCGGTGCCGTGGCGATGTCGGCCTTTGGCTCTGACCGACCGCCGGCGAATGTCGACCGCGTTGTCTTCAGCGGCCCGGGCTTGCGCGGATGGGGATCCATCCCGGTGGTCCAGCGGGTCGCCTTGTGGACCAGTGTCCGCGTCCGCCCGGGCTGGGTCGTCCGTCCGCCGCGGTTCGTGAAGATTGAGCCGAGCGACAATATCGAAATGCTGCGGCGGCTCTGGGCTGATCCGCTCGGGATCAAGACCAACAAGATCGAACAGGTGCATGGCGTGGTCAGTGTCATGGAAAGCGCCCACAAAGCCGCGTCCGATTTACCCGCGGACGTCCCGATGCTTTTGACCTATGGCGCGAAGGACATTGTCATCCCTGAGAACGGCGTTCGGCGGACCGCGAAACAGCTGCCCGCCCATGTCCGCACGGCCTATTATCCGGACGGGTATCACATGCTGTTGCGCGATTTGCAGTCTGAGCTGGTATTTGATGATGTTTTGACCTTTCTACGGGATCCGGATGCGCCATTGCCGAGCAAAGTTGGGGAAGTTCCCGGCCGAACTCAGGGCTAGTTGTTGACCCAGCGATATGAAGCGTTACACCGCCGCTTTGTTTCACTTGCAACCATAGCTTGGGGCCGCGCCATGTTCGACAACGCATCCTTTGATGATCATGAAGGCGTTCACTTTTTCAGCGACAAGGATAGCGGCCTTCGCGCCGTGATCGCGATCCATTCCACGGCGCTCGGTCCATCCTCGGGCGGGACGCGGATGTGGGACTATCCGGATAGCGCGGCAATGCTCACCGATGTGCTGCGTCTCAGTCAGGGTATGAGTTACAAGAATGCCATGGCGTCGATCCCGCATGGCGGCGGCAAGGCTGTGATCTGGGGCAACTCGAAAACCGACAAGTCGGACGCCCTGTTTCGGGCCTTTGGCCGCGCGGTCGACAGTTTGCAAGGTAAATACTGGACAGCGGAAGATGTCGGCATCGATACGGCCGATATTGAAATCGCCGCAACTCAAACGCCTTATGCGGCAGGTCTGACCACCGGCGCTGCAGCCAGTGGTGACCCATCCCCGATTACGGCGCTCGGTGTATTCAAGGGGATCCAGCAAACCGCGAAACGTTGCTTCGGAACGGATGATCTCAACGGGAAGACGGTTGCCGTCCAAGGTGTCGGGTCGGTGGGTGGATATACCGCGCTGCATCTCGCCGAGGCGGGCGCCAATCTGGTCATCACCGATATCGATCAGGAGGCCCTGTCAGACATTGCCGGGCGAACAGGCGCGAGAATTGTTGCGCCGGATGAGATTTATGATGTCGAGGCCGATATCTTCTCGCCGAACGCCCTGGGTGCGATTATCAATGATGAGACGCTGAAACGCTTGAAGGTGAAAGTGATCGCCGGTGGCGCGAATAATCAGCTCAAGATTCCCGCAATGGGCGAGTCGGTCCGGCAGGCCGGCATTCTCTACGCACCCGATTATGTCATCAATGGCGGCGGCATCATTAATGTCGCGGCAGAGATCTCCGGATCCTATTCGCGCGAATGGGTCGACGATAAACTCGACACCCTGATCGAGACGCTGGGCGACGTGCTGGATGACGCTCTGGAATCCGGTCGTTCGACCAATGAAGTGGCGGATGATATTGCGCGCGCGCGCCTTGCGGCTGCAGGCGCCTAAGGGGCTTCTTCCTCACGGGTCGGCGCGGGTTGCTCCAAATCCTCCAAGACGTCAGCAGGTGGCGCAGGTTCAGCCCCTGCACAGACAAAGGGCTCAGCGCTCACCGGCTCACCATCAATCAGGCGTACGGCTCGCGCATAACCCCGCGCATTTCCAGCGGTCAGCGCGAACGTCCCTTCCAGAACATTCACATTGCGCTGATAGAAGGGCAAATATCCCGTCCAGCTTCGGCGGGCGAGGGTTGGGGCCAGTTCAAACCGACCGGTTGAGGCGCGCCGGGCGCCTTCAAATCGTCCGGTCAGGGAGACGCGATTGATCTCCTTGGTGCCGACAAAACTGACCGGAAATCGCCCGCGCGGCGCGATCAGCTCGAACGCTTCCTCGATTTTCTCGCCATTGCCGACCACCGGGGCTGACAAGGGATCGTCAGACAGAAACACTCGCCAGGCGAGGTGCAAGCCGACATAATTGTTGAAATCCGCGGTTTCGGTGCAGGTATCGATCTGCCATTCCCCGTCGAGCCGGAATTTCTCGTATTGCATCCAGCCGGTGACCGTTGCCGTGGCTGCGGTAAACGCCACGGAAGCATATTTGATGAATTCGAGCATGCGCCGTCCCTCGCTTTCGAAGGCGACAGTCTAACCCAGTCGGATGATCAGGGTAAGGCGTCTAAAGCGCGGGCTGGATCGGACCATCCGCGCGGCCATGCACGAATTGATCGACATGATCATTGCCGCTCTCGTCAATCATGCTGGCGGGCCCGCGCCAGATGATCTTGCCTTCGAACAGCATGGCGATTTCATCCGCAATCTTGCGGGCGCTGGCCATGTCATGCGTGATCGAGACCGCCGCGGCGCCAAGCGCCTTGGTCTGCTCGACAATCAGGTCATTGATCGCATCTGCCGTAATCGGGTCGAGACCTGTGGTCGGTTCGTCAAAGAAGATCAGATCCGGCTTGGACACGATCGCCCGCGCCAGACCGACGCGCTTCTGCATGCCGCCGGAGATTTCTGCCGGCGTAAGGTCTGCGACATCGGACCCGAGGCGGACCTGTTTCAAGGTCTCGACGGCGCGTTCTTTGGCGTCCTTGCGTTTCATCCCGTCCGCATTGAGCAGGCGGAAGGCGATATTTTCCCAAACGGTCAAACTGTCGAACAGGGCGGCGGACTGGAACAGCATGCCAATTCGCGCTCGCATGGCTTCGCGGGTCTTGCCCTGATCATGGGTGACATCTTCGCCGTCAAAAATGATCTGACCGGCATTCGGCGTCATCAGACCCAGAGCATTTTTCAGCATCACCGATTTGCCAGAGCCGGATCCGCCCAAAACCACCAGGGATTTGCCGGGCGAGACATCAATATTGACGCCTTTCAGCACCTGTTTCGGGCCGAAGGATTTATGGACATCCTTGAGTTCGAGAAGCGGTCCGTCGGTCATGATCCAAAGTCCACGAGCAGAGTTGAAATCAGATAGTTGAAGGCGAGGATCAGAACCGCGGCGCCAACCATAGCAAAGGTCGCAGCGCGGCCCACACCGGTCGCACCAGCGCTGGATTTATCGCCGTGATAACAGCCGAGTATGGCAATCACACCGCCAAACACGACCGCCTTGATCAGGCCGACCGTGACATCCTGCCAGGTCAGGAAGTCCATCGTGTTGCGCAAATAGGTTGTTGAATCGAAGCCCAGGCCCAGAGTACTGACAGCCCATCCGCCCATAACGCCAATAACATCCGCGATCAGAACCAGCATTGGCAGGGTCAGAATACCGGCGAGAAAGCGCGGGGCGTATAGATAGCGAAACGGGTTCGCGCTCAGCGTTTTCAGTGCATCAATTTGTTCTGTCACCCGCATCGCGCCAATCTCGGCCGCGATACCGGCTGACACGCGGCCGGCCAGCATCAGGCCGGTAATCGTGACGCCGAGTTCGCGCGTAATGCCCAGAACCACAATATTCGGAACGAATTGCTCCGCGCCAAAACGACTGCCACCGGAATAAATGTTCAGGGCGAGCGCCGCGCCGATAAAGATCGCCGACAGACCGACCACAGGCAGGCTGTAAAACCCGATGGCGATCATTTGCCGGATGATTTGCGACAGATACCAGCGCGGGCTGAAACTGGCGCCGATCGTCTTGCCGGTAAAGATGGACAGGCGGCCGACTTCGCCCAGCATGCCGAGCGTGGCGCTGCCCAACCATTGCAGCGGATTCGGGAAGCCCGATTTAGGTTTCGTAGATGCGTTTGACACGAGGCGTCAGTCCTGTGGTGAGTTCGTATCCAATAGTGCCCGCGAGGGCGGCTTGTTCTTCTAAAGGTGCTTCTGGCCCGATCAATTGGGCATAAACACCCGGGCGCGCAAGTTCTGCGGCCTCTGTCACGTCAATTGTTATCAAATCCATCGAAATCCGGCCGAGAATAGGGCAACGAAATGCTCCCAGTGTCGCAAATCCCTTATTCGAGGCCGAACGCGGGAATCCATCGCCATACCCCAGGGCGAGCGTCGCCACGAGCGTGGGTTTGTCAGCCCGCCAGGTGGCGCCATAGCCCACCGTTTCACCCGTCTCGATCTGACGGATCTGCAGGATCGGCGCGGACAAGGTCATGCCCGGTTTCAGATCGACGCCTTCAGGAGGCTGTCCACCGCCATAAAGCGCAATGCCTGGGCGGGTGAGGGCATGGTGATAATCCTCGCCCAGCCAGACACCGCCCGAATTTGAAAAGCTGATCGGAACCCCCGGAAACGCATCGGCGACAGTTTCCAGCAAACGCGCTTGATGGACGTTCATGGTCGCGCCGGAATCCTCGGCACAGGCGAGGTGGGACAGGATCAGAATTGGGGCCTGCGCCTCGCTGGCTGCGGCAATCTCCGCGGCATCGCTCACGGGCAGACCAAGTCGGTTCATGCCGGTATCGAAATGGAGGGCAAATCCGCGCGGCATCTTCACGCCATCGACCAGCCAATCGGCCATGGTGCGGAACTGGAAACTCGAATTGATCACCGGGATGAGCGCATTTTCACGATATAGCGCTTCCTCGTCCGGGGAGGGGCCGTTCAACACATAGATATTAGGGTGACTGCCCAGCGTCGCCCGTGTCACTTCGGCTTCATGCCCGTGGGCGACAAAGAAATGGTCACAGCCAGCATCATGCAGCGTCTCGGCGACTTGTGTGATCCCGTGGCCATAGGCATCCGCCTTGATCACAGCCCCGGTCACACCGCTCGTTTGCGCCGCCTGCAGCGTACGCCAATTGTCGGCAATATTGGCCAGATGGATATGGGCACGCGGTCGTAGGCTCATGCAGGCCGGATTACAGCGCTTTGCGGCAGATGTAAGGCCTATTCGTCAAAACCATCTGCCGGGGCCCGGGCGAGGTTGCCAAAGCGCGTGACATTGGCGTCGAATGACAGAACCACTTTCCCGATTGGCCCATGGCGTTGCTTGCCCAGAATGACTTCGGCAGTGCCATAGACTTCATCCATACGCTGTCGCCAGGACGCCCATTTGTCAGCTGCGGCGGGATCTCCGCCATCGGCCTGAGGCTCGGTGCGCTCGAGATAATAACTCTCGCGATAGACAAACATCACGACGTCCGCATCCTGTTCGATCGAACCGGATTCCCGCAGGTCGGACAGCTGCGGTCGTTTATCGTCCCGCTGTTCAACCTGGCGCGATAGCTGCGATAAGGCGATGACTGGGACATTCAGCTCCTTGGCCAGCGCTTTCAGGGTCGTGGTGATTTGCGTGATCTCCTGGACCCGATTGACATCCGCCTTGCCCGATGTGCCGCTCAGCAATTGCAGATAATCGATGATGATCAGGTCGACGCCCTGAGCGCGATGCAGGCGACGGGCGCGTGCGGCCAACTGGCTGACTGAAATCCCGCCCTGATCGTCAATATAAAGCGGCAGGTTCTGCAGCTCTTCTGTCCCTTCGCGCAGGGTTTCGAAATCATGCTTGTCGAGATCGCCCTGTCGGATCTTGTGGGCATTGATACTGGTCCGTTCCGCCAGGATCCGGGTTGCCAGCTGTTCGGAAGACATTTCGAGGGAGAAGAAAGCAACCTTGCCGCCTTCAACAGTCTTGGTCGATCCGTCTTCGAGCTTCTCACCGCGATAATCCGCAGCGACATTATAGGCGATATTGGTGACCAGGGAGGTTTTCCCCATTGAAGGTCGCCCGGCCAGGATGATCAGGTCGGATTTGTGCAGGCCACCCATTTTGTGATCGAGATCATCGAGGCGTGTTGCAATGCCGGCAATCTTGCCTTCGCGCTTGAACGCGGCCTCGGCCATTTGCAGCGATTCCGTGAGCGCGTCAGAGAAGGTCGAAAAGCCGCGCCCAGTCGAGCCACGTTCCGCCAGCGCAAACAGTTCACGTTCCGCCAGCTCGATCTGCTGCGTCCCGTCGACATCGCGATCATGGTGTTGCGCGCGCGATTGCACGCCGGCGCCAATATTGATCAGCTCCCGCCGCATGGCGAGGTCGCGAATGATGCGGGCATAATCCTGGACCTCAGGTCCGAATGCCGCGCTGTCGAGCAGGTCGGCGAGATATTGCGCGCCGCCAATCTGGGTCAGCCGCTCATCCTTTTCGAACTGCTCGCGCAGAGTCACGCCATCTGCCACGCGGCCATTCTGGATCAGCATCTGACAGGCTTCGAAAATTTCCTGATGCGCCGGCGCATAGAAATCGATCGGGCGCAAAATGTCCGACACGCGCTGAAACGCGTTATTGTCATACAGGATGGAGCCGATCACGGCCGCTTCGGCCGACAGGTTGTGCGGCAGATCCGGTCCGGACTCTTCTGGCGAGTGCAGGGGGGCGATGGCATTGCTCATCGGGCCCTCTTAACCAAGTTCGCTAGTCTTGGGCAGCCCTTCATGGCATGAAACCCCTATTGATTCGCAGACTTGTCCACAAGGATTGATTCGCGCATTTTTGCGCTTTGTTTCATCCGTGTCTGTCACGCTCTAGCCATTCTGTCGCGATACGTTATGTAGCGCCCTTCGCGCGCGATATCCCCAATCAAGTGGATCCCATCCGAGATGAGTCAGGCCTCATTCCTCTCCAGTCTATCCAGCCCGGCCGCCGTGTACGGCGCCCCGTTCGGGCTTGATCTGCTGCGCTTGATCGAAGCGCTCGAGGCGCGGGGCAGCGCCGCGCTTTATGTTGCGCGCGATGACAAGCAGGCCGCGACCGCGATGAAACTCGCACAGTTTTACCGGCCCGCCCTCGAGATCATCCGCCTGCCGGGTTGGGATGTCTTGCCTTATGACCGAGTGAGTCCGTCGCCGGCGGTCGCAGCCGCGCGCTGTGCGGCCCTGGCGCAGCTGTCTCAACGCGCGGCCAATGCAGAGCCCTGTCTGGTCATCACGACGGCCAGCTCTCTGGTTCAGCGAGTGCCGCCACGCGCCACGATGCGGGCCAGCTCGCTATCAGTGTTCACCGGCGGCCGGATCCAGCAGGATGATCTGTCATCCTATTTGTCGATCAACGGATATGTCCGGGTCGCGTCCGTGTCGGAGAAAGGCGAATATTCTATTCGCGGCGGCAAGATTGATATCTTCCCCCCGACCGGGGACGAACCGGTGCGTCTCGACCTGTTTGGCGATGAAGTTGAGACCATCAAGGCGTTTGACCCGGAAACCCAGATTTCAACCCGAACCCTTAATCGGGTCTCGCTCGCGCCGGTCTCCGAAATCCTGTTCAGCGAACAGACCCTGAGCCTGTTTCGCGAGCGTTATCTTGCCGAACTTGGTTCGCCCGTCGGTGATCCGATGTATGAAGCGGCGCGCGCTGAAATTCGTCGCGGCGGGATCGAGGGCTGGCTCCCGCTCTTCCACGGCGAACTGGATACCGTGTTCGACTATATCGGCCCTGGGGCGTTGATCGGACTGGGGGCATTGTCAGCCGAAGCGGCGAGCGAACGTCTGACCCAGGCGCGCGACTATTATGCGGCACGCCTGGAAGCGGCGGGTGAGGAGCGTCAGGCCCGCGTCCTGCCCCCCCACCATTTGTATCTGACTGATGATGATCTGTCCGGCGCGCTGCAATCGCGCGGGGTTGCCCGGTTCCATGCCGGGCAAGGGGATGGCGGCCTCAACATGCAAGGCGTTCAAGGCCGGGACTTTGCGCCCGAACGCGCGCAGCCGGAAATTAACATCTTCGAAGTCGCGGCCGCTCACGCCAAGGCTGTAAAAGAGTCTGGCAAGGCGGTCGTTTTCGCCGCCTGGACCGATGGTTCTGCCAGTCGGCTTGAAGGCGTGCTGGAAGATCATGGCTTGCCGGATGCGACGCGCGTCTATTCGCTCGACGCCGCAAGGCAAGCGGAAATCGCGATCTGTGAATTGCCTCTGGAGCATGGCTTCGAGACCGAAGACCTCATTATTATTGGCGAGCCCGACATTCTCGGTGACCGCCTGGCGGCGCCGCGTCGCAAACGCAAGGCGGCGAACTTCATCGCCGAAGCCGGCAGTCTTAATCCTGGCGATCTGGTCGTCCATGTCGATCATGGAGTCGGGCGGTATGAAGGCTTGAAGACGCTCGACCTGGCGGGCGCGGCGCATGATTGTCTCGAGCTCGGCTATGCCAAGGGCGACAAGGTCTTCCTGCCGGTTGAGAATATCGATCTGATCAGCCGCTATGGCAGCGAGGATGCCGAAAGCGCGATCGATGCCCTGGGCGGCGTTGGCTGGCAAACGCGCAAGGCGCGCGCGAAGAAGAAAATCCTCGAAATGGCCGCCGAGCTGATGGCCATTGCCGCCGCGCGTGAGATGAAGAAAGCCGATGCGGTCGTTTCCGGTGATGGGCTATACGAAGAATTCGCCGCGCGCTTCCCTTATGAAGAGACTGACGATCAGCTGAATGCGATTGAAGACGTGCTCGGTGACCTGTCATCTGGCAAGCCGATGGATCGGCTGGTCTGCGGCGATGTCGGGTTCGGCAAGACGGAGGTCGCCTTGCGCGCCGCCTTCGTCGCCGCCATGGCCGGGCACCAGGTCGCTGTCATCGCACCGACAACCCTATTGGCCCGGCAGCATTACAATACGTTCGCAGCGCGGTTCGCGGGTTGGCCATTACAGGTCAAACCCTTGTCCCGTTTCGTCTCGGCACGAGAGGCCAGCGAAACCAAGGCGGGCATGGCTGCTGGTACCGTCGATGTGGTGATCGGCACGCATGCGCTCCTGGCCAAGAATGTCGAGTTCAAGCGCCTGGGACTGCTGGTGGTGGATGAAGAGCAACGATTTGGCGTCAAGCACAAGGAACGGCTGAAAGAGCTGAAAGCCGATGTCCACGTGTTGACCCTGTCGGCCACACCGATCCCGCGAACCTTGCAAATGGCGCTGACCGGCATTCGCGATCTGTCCATCATCGCGACGCCGCCCGTCGACCGCCTGGCCGTGCGGACCTATGTCACGGAATTCGATGCCGTGACCATTCGCGAAGCCCTGTTGCGGGAAAAGTATCGCGGCGGACAAAGCTATTATGTGGCGCCCCGAATATCCGACCTCGATTACCTTGAGAATTTCCTCAAAGCGAATGTGCCGGAAGTGAAATTCTGTGTCGCGCATGGTCAGATGCCAGCGGGCGAACTCGAGGATCTTATGACCGCCTTCTATGAGGGCGAATATGATGTCCTGCTATCGACCACAATCGTGGAGAGTGGCCTCGATATCCCGCGCGCCAATACATTGGTGATTCATAAGTCGGATCGGTTCGGTCTGGCGCAATTGTATCAATTGCGAGGACGGGTCGGCCGGTCAAAGCTGCGCGCCTATGCCTATCTTACCACGCCGGCCGATCGGGTCATTTCGCAGTCCGCCGAGCGCCGTTTGCGGGTCCTGCAGTCGCTCGACAGTCTCGGCGCCGGGTTCCAGTTGGCCAGCCATGACCTGGACATGCGGGGCGGCGGCAATCTGCTGGGCGATCAACAGTCCGGGCATGTCAAAGAAGTCGGCGTCGAGCTTTATCAGCAAATGCTGGAGGATGCGGTCAAAGCGCTGCAATCCGGATCAAATACGGATGAAGAAGTCGCGGATGAATGGTCGCCGCAAATCAATCTCGGCATGTCGGTTCTGATCCCGGACGGCTATGTCGAGGATCTCGGCGTTCGTCTCGGGCTATATCGCCGCCTGGCGGACCTAACCACCGAGCAGGAACGCGAGGCATTCGCGGCGGAGCTGATTGATCGATTTGGCCCACTGCCGGATGCGACCAAGCAATTGCTTGAAGTTACTGCCGTGAAAGTGACGTGCAAGACCCTCGGAATCTCCAAACTGGATGCTGGGCCAAAAGGAGTCGTCGTCACCTTCCGGGATGATACGAGCGTCGATCCGGCGCAATTGATGATGCTGGTTCGGTCGCGACCCGGGAAGATGAAACTGCGCCCGGACAGCAAGCTGGTGGTGATGGGCGTGCCCGCTGAGTCCGCCCCGCGCATGCGAGCCGTCAAAGGTCTGCTCTCGGAATTGAAAGCAACTGCGACAGAACTGGCTTAGGCGGTCCGGCGTTTGGACAACGACGTCTTAGCGGTCAATCCGCCCAATAGGGTTTTCAGCGTGTGGAATTGCCGCCGTTCGATGACCCGCCATTCTGTTGGGCGTTCAAGGGCGGCTTCAATCCGGCGGGCCAGCACAACAGCACCGCGATACTGCGTGTTCGGAAGCGTCACACAGATATGATGATTATCCAGCCGCGCCGCGAGATCGGTATCGCGCAGCAAGGCCTTGATGGTGCGCGCTGTGTGTCGGAGGTCCGTTGCGTCCGGGGTCTCGATCGCGATGAGAGACAAGGATGTGGCCAACCGATCGGCCTGCGCCATTTGCGCCTCAACATGCGATTCCAGATACTCGCGTGAGACCAGACCCGTGGCAGGGTCCTGTGCACTGGAGGACAAGCCATAAGACGGTTCGGTGGCCAGCTCTGCTTCCGCACAAATGGCTTGCAGGCGCGATGCCACGAAATCGAGATCTGTCGACAGATCGACAATTTGATCTGCCTGATCGATGCCCGCGCTCAATTTATTGGCCAGGTCTGGTCGCAGCAGCAAGATGATTTGCGGTGCTTGCGCCAATTCCAGGTGAGACAAGGTGCCGAGCAATTTCGCGGCCTCATCATCTGGTGCGGCTGGACAGAGGATAATGGTCTGGAAGGCGCCGCTGACCAGATAGTCTTCGGCGGTGAGTCGGGAGATTGCTGCGACGAGGCTGATCTCGCGGCTCGCCAGTCCGGTTTTGATCGCGTTTAGAAACGGCGCGTCATGCCCCAGCCACAGGACCCGGGATTTCTGGCGGGCCGGTATTGCGGGAGAGGCGGAGCCGAATTTCTCCGACGTTCGGGCGCGCAACTGGATTTCCTGTTTGCGCTGCTGCTCGCGTTGGCGAATCGCGAGGCGCGCAGGAAGCGTCGCAATCTGAGCGATGTCCGTGAGGTGAATCTCGCTCATGTTTGGCGCCTGTTCCTGTTTGCCAATCGTGACAAAGAGCCGACCATCACTTGGATCAAACTCGAAATCGCGGGTCAAAAGGTCGATAAAAGCGGGCGCCGAGTCGGGTGGAAGATAAGACCCGCGCACCGGAACCGGGCGGATCCCGGCCTGTCGCAAGCGGGCCTGCAGCATTTCCAGACGCGGACTTTCCGACACCACATGGATGACCGGGGCATCAAAGCTCTGCTCGCTAAACATCTTCCAAGTCCCTTTAGTCGACGTCGGGTTAGGCTTTTTCTTTGCGCTCTGGAGTCTTAAGGTCTGGTTGATCTTAGAGTTTTTTAGTTTTCGCTATCAGGGAGAAGAGTATGGCGCAGGGGCCTTTGACAGGTGTCAAAATCGTGGAATTTGCGGGCATAGGACCCTGTCCGTTTTGCGGCATGCTGCTCAGCGATATGGGCGCCGATGTCGTCAGAATTGACCGTGCGGGCAATGCGCGCCCGGGTAATCCTGCCGATGTGATGAGCCGGGGCCGCCGCTCCATCGCCCTGAACCTCAAGGACGAAGCCGATCGTGAAACCGCCCTGAAACTGCTGGAGCAGGCGGATGGCCTGATCGAGGGATTTCGCCCCGGCGTCATGGAGCGAAACGGGCTTGGCCCTGATGAGGTGCTCGCCCGTAATCCGAAGCTGGTCTATGGCCGCATGACCGGCTGGGGCCAGCATGGCGCGCTCAGTCATTCCGCTGGTCACGACCTCAACTATATCGCCATCACGGGCGCCTTGCACGCCATGGGGGATGGAGATGGACGGCCTCGTCCACCGCTGAACCTGATCGGCGATTATGGTGGCGGCGCGTTATATCTGGCTATGGGCGTGCTTGCCGCGATCATCAATGTAAAGAATGGCGGTGACGGGCAGGTGATCGATTGCGCCATGTCAGATGGCGCGGCGTCTCTGGCGACCATGTTCTATGGCATGCGCGCCATGGGGATGTGGACCGATGATCGGGAAGCGAATCTCCTCGATGGTGGCGCGCATTTCTATGACACATATGAATGTTCGGACGGAAAGTGGGTGTCGATCGGGTCGATCGAGCCGCAATTCTATGCCTTGCTGGTCGAAAAGGCCGGGCTCACGGATCCGGACTTTCAAGCCCAGATGGATCGCTCAAAATGGCCAGACTTGAAAGCCAAGCTCATGGCCGTCATCAAGACGAAGACCCGCGATGAATGGTGCGAGATCATGGAAGGCACGGACATCTGTTTTGCGCCCGTCCTGTCGATGGCCGAAGCGCCCGAATACAAGCACAATACGGATCGCGGGACGTTTGAAACCGTCGATGGTGTCGTGCAACCCGGGCCCGCGCCGCGCTTCTCGGGAACACCGGGTGCCATTCAGGGTAAGCCAGCTGGCATTGGCCAACATCAGGAAGAGGTGCTCAAGGACTGGGGAATCGCTTAATAGGCCTCTTTTGGAAACGTGAATGAGCGGAGGCTTGCATGGGCGCATTACCGGGAACAACAGGTCGACGACGACTGTATTTGATGCGTCACGGCTATGTTGATTATACCTCTCCGGAAGTGCGGGCCGCGCAGGATCCATCGATCGCCTATTTGACGGACCAGGGCCGCGAGGAAGCCAAAGCCGCTGGCATTGCTCTGTCCGATGTCCAATTGGATGTGGCCTTTCATACCGGTCTTCGCCGCACCGAAGAGACCGCAACCAT
>JBCCZH010000009.1:0-20465 GCA_039188075.1 Pseudomonadota bacterium | reverse complement strand
GATCACGGGCGCAAGATCTCTCCCACGTTCAGTGAGGCGATACTCTTCGTAACTCGACCCATCCGATGCGGGCACCTTTTCCAAAATATCGCCCGCGATAAGATCATTCAGTCGACTGGTCAGCGTGTTTTTCGCAATCCCGAGAGACTTCTGGAAATGCTTGAACCGGCGCGCGCCCATCATCGCATCACGGATGATCAGAAGCGACCACCAGGACCCGACATGCTCGAGCGCGCGAGCGATGGAACACTGCATATTAGAGAAGGACTTGGTCTTCATCTCTTTGCCAATCCGGTTGCAATATAAAACCACTTAACTTATATGGTTGTATATTGCAACTAGATTTTTTCATCCCCCAACGGGCACGCCTGATAAGGAAGCGAGACAATGCAGCTGAAAGTCCACGGAACCATTCTGTCACCATGGGTACGGCGCCTGGTGGCCTTCATCGAGGAGAAACAACTCGATTATGAGCTCGTTTCGGTTGTCCCGCTCGGCGAGCCCGATCCGGATTTCCTGAAGATTAGTCCGCTCGGAAAAGTCCCCGTGCTTGAGTTTAATGGCCGCTTTCTCCCGGATTCCCTGGCTGCCTGCACGCTTCTCGAAGCGGAAGCTCCGGATCCGGCCTTGATCCCCAAGACAGGCTGGGATCACGCATGGATGCTCTGGCTATGCGACTATTTGAGCACCGCCTTTTTCTCGAAGGTCGAAGCCCCGCTCTTCATCCAGAAATTCATCAACCCGAACTTCCAGAACACTGAACCGGATCAAGCTGTGATCGATGCTGCGCTGGCCTACATGCCGCAAGTCTTTGACTATCTGGAAGCTCAATTGCGATCCGGCGTCCCTTTCCTGCTTGGCGACACGCTGTCGCTCGTCGATCTGACCGCTGGCAGCATCTTTGTGAACTTCCGTCATGCCGGCGAAACGGTAGATCCCGCACGATGGCCCAACCTCGCCGATTATGTCGATCGCATGCATAGCCGCCCGTCTTTCGAGCGTATTTTGGAGATCGAAAAATCAACGGTCGGAACGCGTTCGCCAATCTTCGCCTGACGGCAATTTACAAATGTCGCCACGTTAGGCGTTGTGTATCAAGAATCTCTGCCTAGAGTGCCTCCTGTCTCTTACAGGATCCTCGAAAATGAAAACTTTGATCGCTTTCGCTGCAGGCTTGCTCGCGACATTTGCACTCTCCGCCACAGCACAGGAACGCGGCTATTATCAGTCGCCTGACCTGAATGACGATATTCTGGTCTTTGTCAGCGAAGGTGACTTGTGGCGCACCAGCACACAAGGCGGAACCGCGGTCCGATTGACGACGCATCCTGAAGCCGAGCGTACGCCGATGCTGTCGCCGGACGGGAACTGGATTGCCTTCATGGCAAGCTATGATGGTCCCGAGGAAGTCTATCTGATTTCAGTCACAGGCGGTTCGCCAAAGCGTCTGACCCACGAAGGTGGCGGGGTCAGTCTTCGCGGTTGGATGGACAATGATCGGGTGATCTATCGCACCACCAATCTTTCAGGACGACTGCCCCGCATCCTGCGAACGGTAGACAGAACCTCCCTGTCCATTGTCGACTTGCCCTTCGACAATGCCGATCAAGCCACGATCGACCAACCTGATTCGACGCTCTTCTTTACGCGCTACGGCCTGTCCATGTTCGCCGACAATGCCGTTCTTTATCGTGGCGGACGAATGGCACAGCTTTGGCGCGGCGATCTGACCAGCGAGGCCGAAGCCGAACGCCTAGCGCCTGAATTTGGCGCACCGATCCGGCACCCCATGTATCATGATGAGCGGATCTATTTTGTCAGCGACAAGTCCGGCGCCGACAATATCTGGTCGGTCGATACCAATGGCGCAGATGCCCGGCAGCACACAACGCGCCAGCAATGGCAGTTGCGGACACCGGCCATGCATGATGGCACAATTATCTTCCAGAGCGGAGCGGATCTTTTTGCGTACGACATTGCCAGCGATGAAACGCGGCAATTGAACTTGTTTCTGATGAGCGACGGTGACTATCAGCGCGATCGCTGGGTCGACACTCCCCTGGCCTATCTGGAGAACGCGCGGATGAACCCTGCCGGCGATGCCGCCGTGATTACAGCACGCGGTCGGTTCGCGTCGGCCTTTACCGGACAACGGCGCCGGATTGACCATCGGTTCTCAACTGACATTCGCGCCCGCTCGGCAGCGTTCAGTCATGATGGCCAATCGATCTATGCCATTCTCGACCAGGATGATCGCGGCGAGATCTGGCAATTCCCGGCCAATGGCCAGGGCGAACCGCGCCAGGTCACGGACGATGCGCCAGCGCATATTTGGGGACTCGCGCCATCTCCGCATTCGGATACAGTCATCTATGCGGACAAGAGCGGTCGGTTGTTAAGCCTGGACCCCGGCTCCGGGGCGATTGAAACGATTGATACAACCACCAGCTCTTTCGACGCCCCATTCGAAGATCTCGCCTGGTCGAGTGGCGGCCGCTATCTGGCATACACATTCTATGATGCCCGCAATATGAGACGCGTGGCGATCCATGATACTCAGACAAGGCGGCGTGTAGTTGCCACCACGGGTAAATTTGAATCATTCGCCCCGGCATTTTCTGCGGATGGCAGCTGGCTCTATTTCATTTCGGACCGAAATTTTGACGCCAGCCCTGGCTCGCCTTGGGGCGATCGGAACATGGGCCCGGCCTTCCGGGAGCGCGGTCAGGTTTTTGCCGTACAGCTTGATACGGATGCGGCCTTCCCCTTCCACCCGGAAAGCGAACTTGCGGTGCCGGAAGACGACTCCAACAGCGAAGATGAAACCGAAGAAGCCGAGGCCGAAAAAGACATCGCGTTTGATGGGCTCGCAGACCGATTGTTCCAGGTGCCGATTGGATCTGGCGATTTCAGCGCCCTGGCCGCAAGCGGCAAACATCTCTTTGTCTACAGCTTTGGCGACACGCCCGTCTTGCAGCGCGTTGGCTTCACTTCGGACAGTCCCTCACTCTCGGACTTTGCCTCTAATGTGCAGCGCTTTGAACTGTCTGCTAATGGCAGCAAACTGTTTGTGCAAACCGGTCGAGGGACCGATGCCAAGTTCCTGATCGTGCCATCAGATAAGGACTTTCCTTCTGATGCCAGCAGTCAGACCCTGCGTTTGAACGATTGGACCCTGCGCATCAATCCGCATCAAGAGTGGCGGCAATTGGTGTCGGATGCCTGGCGTCTGCACCGGGACTTCGCCTATGATCCCAATCTTCGCAATGTCGACTGGGAAGCCGTGGGCGCACGATACATCCCGCTACGCGATCGTCTCGGGCATCGAACTGAAGTGGATGATTTATTGCAACAGATGGCCGCCGAACTCGGCATCCTGCACAGTCAGATCCGGAGCGGCGACGCCCCTGAAGATGCAGAAAGTGGCACCCCCAGCTTCCTTGGCGCGACGTACCGAGCAGTGTCTAGCGGGATGGAGATTACAAGCATCTATCGCGGCGAACCCGATCGGCCGGTAACTCTGTCACCGCTCCAACAACCTGGCGTGGATGTGCAGGTCGGCGACATTATCCGGTCCGTCGACGGCATCCCCGTCCGCAGCCAGGCCGACCTTGCCAGCGCGCTGATGATGAAAGCCGGTCAGGAAGTTCTTCTGGACCTGGTCCGCGGTGGTGAAACCGTGTTGCAGATCGTCGAACCAAGGTCGCGCTGGCGGACGCAACCCCTGCACTATCATGACTGGGTGGAACGCAATCGCCAACGCACAGCCGAACAGTCAGACGGCAATGTGGGCTATCTCCACTTGCGCGCAATGGGCGCTTCGGACGCGGCCAGTTTCGCCCGCGATTTTTTCGAACATTTCGACAAGGATGGCCTGATCATCGATGTGCGCGGCAATAGCGGCGGCAATGTCGATAGCATCATCTTGAGCACATTATTGCGCCAGGCCTGGGCCTATTGGCGCAACCCTGCGCATGGCGACGCCTACACGAACATGCAGCAAACCTTCCGGGGGCATTTGGCAGTTCTGATCAATGAGGGCACCTATTCCGACGGCGAGACATTCGCGGCCGGCGTAAAGACCCTGGAACTTGGCCCCACCATCGGCACGCGCACAGCAGGCGCGGGTATCTGGCTGTCCGATCGCAATCGTCTCAGCGATGGCGGTCAGGCGCGTGTGGCGGAGTATGCGCAATATGGTGCGGATGGGCGCTGGTTGATCGAAGGTCGGGGTGTCTCTCCGGATATTGAAGTGGTTAACCCTCCGCGCGCGAGTTTCAACGGACAGGATGCGCAGCTTGACCGCGCTTTGTCTTATCTTCTGGATAAAATCGCGACCGAGCCGATTCCAGCCCTGACGCCGGAACCGCTTCCACCACTGGGCCAAAGCGGACAGGACGTGAACTAAGCGCCCCCCAGGCCCCAACTCCAAGGTCTTAATGGCGTATTTCGAAGATGCGCCAAGTCACACCTTTGTATTTTATCAGATTTTCTACTTTGGGTGGTAAATCTGATCAGGATACGGAGAGAGTTGTGCTGTTTCGCCTGACCAAAGATCCCGGACATTTGTGGAAACGCTATGGCGCAGCGTTGTGCATTATCCTTGCCTTCATTATGGCAAGCCACCTCATCGAGTCGCATGCGATTCAGAAAGCCAAACAAGACGCTGAGATCATTGACTTAAGCAGCAAGCAGCTAATGTTGTCGCAGCAGATCATTCTGCATGCGCGAAGCGTGGCCGCCGGAATTGATGCCGACTCTGCCGACCGCCTTTCTGCGACCTTGGATGAGTTCGAAACCGCGCATTCCACGCTGATGGCCGATGCGGCCAAGGAAGCAAGCCTCGGTCATCTCTATATGTCGCGCACACCATCCACCGATGAGATGGTCACAAACTATATCGCGATCGCCCGCGATATCCCGAACACCGCTTATCCGGGCGCCCTGTTTCAGGAATTGGAACACAAGGGATCTGGCGAAGTGCTGGAGCGCCTTGACGAAGCTGTCGTCGCGTTCAAGCAACGCGTCCAGAGACAAGCGCGCTGGGCTCAGCAACTCCAGGAGATAACCCTCTTTGTTGCTGTCATGGTGATCCTGCTGGAAGCCCTCTTCATATTTGTTCCTGCGCATCGAGCTGTGAACGAGGCTTTGGATGATCTCACGAAGACGGCTGAAACCGACACCCTGACCCGGCTTAGAAATCGCGCCGGTTTTGACAAGGACATTCTCGCCGCCATGGAGGCGCGCTCGGAGGAAGATCGTGCGCTGTCATTGATCCTTTTCGATCTCGATGACTTTAAGGGCATCAACGATCGGTATGGTCACATCACAGGAGACGCTGTCCTGCGGCGGGTTGGATATCGCGTTTCGAAACTGCCAAATCTGTTATCTGCGGCCCGTGTTGGCGGTGACGAGTTTGCGGTCCTGGTCGACAGCAAGCACTGGGACCTGTCGGAGTCGCATCAACAGATCTCGAACGATATCAACAGGGCGAGAGATTTTATCTACCACCCGATCAATTACAAAGGTCATGTGATCCAGGTCTCTGGCACGGTTGGCGTGTCCCGTTACCCGGTTGATGCCGAAAATCTGGGAGACCTGCGCCGGAACGCATCAGCATCATTGCTGGACGCCAAGCGTCGCGGCCGCGGCAGCCTGTCGATTTACAACAATCGGATCGATGACACCGTCCGTCGGCGCCGCACGATCCAGGCCGACTTGATGTCTCGTGCATACGAAGATGGCCTGGCGGTTGTTTTTCAGCCGATTGTTGCGGCTGACACCCGCAAGGTTCAGTGCGTCGAAGCCCTGGCCCGCTGGAAGCATGACACGCTCGGCTATGTCAATCCGATGGAATTCCTCGCAATTGCGCGCGAGTCCGGGATTGGCCTGGAAGTCGACGCAACCATTCGCGATCTCGCCCTGAAGCAAATTGCGCCGGTTCTGGCCCGGGGGCTCGTTGAGACAATATCGCTCAATATCTCGCCACTTGATCTCGCGACCGATGGTTTTGCCGAACGGCTCGTCGCGCAAATCATCCGGTTTGGAGTTTTGCCACAACAAGTCTGGATTGAAGTGACCGAAACGGAGCGCCTGACTCGGATCATGGTCGCACGCGACAATCTGGAAGCGCTCAATCGGGCCGGTGTTCGGATCGCGCTGGATGATTATGGCGTCGGATACTCAAACATTCAGCGCCTCGCCGAGCTGCCGATTCAGCGCCTGAAAATTGATAAGTCGATTGTTGGTCATATTGAAGAAAACCCCAAATATGCCGGTGTGTTCCGATCCAGTGTTCAACTGGCCCGGGCCCTCGGTGCGGAGGTTGTTGCCGAAGGCGTCGAAACCGAAGGCCAATTGTCGAAGATTGAGCATGTCGGCTGCAATCTGATCCAGGGTTACCTGTTTCACAAACCGATGCCATTGGAGGATTGCGTCCGCGCCATGCAATCGCCACTCTCATCCGTCGCCTAGAAGCGGAGTGTGTTGCCTAACCGAATGACCGACCGGCTCTGGATCGATCGGAAATTGCGGCCAAAGTCACTGCCTTCAATCAATGCCCCGTGCGCGAATGAAAAGAATAGCTCGGTTTGTGGCCGAAGCTCCCAACGCATCCGACCGAAAAAGGACAGGCTCTCGGACAGATTGTCATATTGAGTTTGCGTCGAGATCGAGAGCCGCGGACTGACATTCACAATTGCGTCCAACGACCCAACCTCGATCGTCACATCCCCTGCAGGGACAGAAATATCTTCGCGAGAATAGTTCGCCTGTAAATCAAGGAAACGGCTTGGACGCGCGAGAAGCTCCACTTCAACTGTCTCGGATTCTCCGCCAAAAAAGTCTTGAACCTCGAGCGTGAACTCCATCCCATAGGGCCGTGTGCGCGATGATCTGATGTTCAGTTCGGCGCCATCATTATCGTAATTCCCGGCCGGAACAATAAGGTCGTTCGGGAGCGTAAATGGATCGAACACGCGCTCTTCAACATCAAAAAGCGTCAGAGAGATCTCGTCCGTCCCGGCCGTTTCGACCGTCAAAGCAACCTCGTCCTCGCGTGTCTCCAGATCGCCATCCAAAGTGGTGACCCGCTCATGCTCGCTACTGATCTGCCACCAGCGCAGCGGACCGCTTGATTGCCGGAAACGGCGATGCCAGCTGCCTTCATAGGTTTTTGAATTGGCGCGATTCACGAAGCCCAGAGCGGGTCGAAATTCTTCGCCGATCTGACGGTATTCCAGCGTCCAGCGCCATTTATCATTCGGGTAATCGACCCGCGCGCCAAAACTGTCATCTTCTCCGAACTGGTCGGAGAATGAGCGTTGATAGTAAAGATCCATGTCGAGGCGCCCCCCGCCCAGGAAAGATGGATCCTGATACAAATAGTCGATACCAAAAAGAGAGTTCTCTGTTGCCCCAGTCGGATCCCCTGAGGTTCCGATCACGCCAATCCGGGAATGTCCAAACACGTCTCGTGTCACGCGGGCGACGGACAGATTCTGTGAATCCAAGCCGTCCACCTCTCCGGTCAGGGTCGACAAGGCCCCAATTTCGAATCCCGCATACTCGCCACTCAGTTTGACGCCGCCATCGATTGGAACGTTCTGACCATCCACGATTCCGATCCGTCGCGAGAAGAATGGACGACCGTTCGGAGACTGCGCAAACGCATTGCCACCGAACTCGAAGAAGGCCGTATCCTGCAGGAAGAAATCCCGCGTCTCGGGAAAGAAAAGCGAAAAGCGACCCGTATTGATTTCGCGATTGTCGAGCGGTGTATCGGAAAAGTCAGTATTCACGGTCGCCAAGCCCGTCAGTCCGGGTGTGATTTGATAGCGTAGCGTCGCGCTGGGTTCCAGTTCAAGTTCGTCCTCTCGTGGCCGGATCCAATCGCGTGTTGCGATCGCGGCCGATTGAAAATTGAGTTCCAGGCCACTTCCCCGATTCACATTTTCGATTCCAGTCATTCGCCCGGCCCGGTCGAACGAGAACGCTTGTAAGGACTGATCGATGGCGGCCCAGCGATACTCCTCATTCTTGTGCGATCGTTCACGCGTCAGCATCAGACCCCAGCTATCAGCATCCGGGTCAAAATTTATGGACCGGAACGGAATCTCAATTTCGGCCGTCCAGCCTTCCTCTGTGCGCTTACCCGCGGCGCTCCAAATCGTATCCCACTCGTCGATGGGCCGTCGATTAGGCTGGATCAAACGGTCAAGACGCGCCCCGAGAGAATTCACGTCAAACCCAAAGCCGGAAATTCCGGTATCGAACGGGTCGATATAGAAGCGGAGCATGTCATCTCGCCAGACATCACCGTCGCGCTGCATGATCGTGGCGCGGATATTGTTCGGTTCATCGTCAAACGCGTGCACACCGACATAAAGCGCGTCTTGGGTAAATGCGAGATAGACCCAGGTTTCAACCGGCGGCGTATCGATCGTGGGATCAACTTGATAGAATTCGGAAATCCGGGTCGCCGATTGCCAGATCGCATCGTCAAGTACCCCATCAATCTTCGGCGCATCCGCGAGCGCAATCCGCTGCGGCGACACCGAAGGCGTGTACGTGGCGAAGTCCCGCTCAGGCGTTTGCGCCTGAACGGGAAGCTTCGCGAACGCGGCAATTGAAATCGCCGCGCCAATCGCGAATGTCGTTTTGCCCATACCCTCAGCTTTCCATTTCTAGCCAAGTGTATCTGGCAACAAAAATATCAAGCGCCTAATACTTCCGGCAAGGCTTTGCAGAACCGTTCGACATCAGCAATCTTGCCCATAGAGACCCGTGTCCATTCATTATAGTCCATATACTGACCACGCACCGAAATCTTGCGGTCGGCCATGGCTTTTTGAACATCATTCGCTTCTTGACCGGATTTGAAATAGACGAAATTTGTCTGCGATGGCAGGCGTGTCAGTCCAAGCGTATCGACGGTCATGTTGACCATTTCTCGGGCTTCCTGGATTTTCGATCTGGATTTGGTCAGAAAGGCCTCATCATTGTAGCAGCCAATCGCGGCCGCGATTGACAGGCTCGGCGACCAGGACATCGCGGTCGCGCGAATTTTCTCAGCAGTTTCAGCCGACGAAATGGAGTAACCAACGCGCACGCCAGCCATGCCGTAAATCTTCGAGAAGGTTCGCGTCACAATGACATCATGCCCGGCATTGATCAGCGGAACGCAAGAGTTTGCGTCCGGATCATCAGACAGTTCGATATAAGCTTCGTCGACCAGAACCGTGGTTTTGGCGGCCATCCGCTTGACGGCCGCTTGCAGGCTCGAAGCATCGGAGACGAGACCGGTCGGATTGTTCGGATTACACAATTGCACCAGACCGGTTGAGTCCGAGACCTTGGCTTCGATGGCGGGCAAGTCAATGCTCATATCTGCCGCGAGGGGCACGCGCTCAATTTCCGCCATACCAAGATTAACGGCGTACAAGGCCGTCGTGTCCCAGAACAGACGCGGCGCAACGATCGGACCTTTCGGACCATAGATCAGGGCGATCGCGCTCAACACTTCGCCGGACCCCGTGGTCACGACGACTTGTTCCGGGGCGACGCCGTTTTTCTCTGCGATCATTTCGGTCAGCATGACCTGGGCTTCGCGCGAGGTGTAATACGCGCCTTTGGTAGCGGCATATTCAATCATGTCTCGCGCAGACTTGGATGGTCCATACGGGTTCTCGTTGCGGGATAGCAAAGCCACCCCGTCCTTGGGGCCGAGCAGATAAGGGTCGATCCCGGCTTTCACTGGAAACGCACCTTCAGCCTCAGCCGCCGCGGTCGTTGCCGTCCCGACCGAACTGACGCAAGCCGCTGCGCCGGCGATAGATGAGCCCATAGCTCCCGTGAGCATTAGGCGTCGCGTTAGATTGAGAGTCATTGCGTTGGGTCCTCCTTGAGAACATTCATTGGCGTGTGAGTTTGAGCCCGAATCCACCGACTGCTTATCATGAGAATGAATTCCATAATACAATTGCCGACGTGGCGACGAGATAGACCCCGAACACACGTTTGAGAGAAGGCGCATTCAGGGCATGCGCCGCTTTTGCGCCAAGTGGCGCGGTAATGAAGGTCATGGCGGTGATGGCCGCCACAGCGATAATATTCACATAACCGAACGAGCCGAGTGGCAGGGACTCTTCGCCAAGTCCAAGGGCGGCAAATCCAATCGCCCCTGGCACAGCGATAATCACGCCGAACCCCGCAGCGGTCGCAACCGCCTGATGAATCGGACGACCGCACATGGTCATGGTCAGGACAGCGATGGTTCCACCGCCAATTCCAAGCAAAGCGGAGAAACCGCCTAAAAAGGAGGCAAGCCCGGCGCGGGTCAACCCGCGCGGCATTTCTTCGGAGAGTTTCACATCGCGCAAGACGGGCGAAATGAAGTGAATACCCATCAAGAAGACGCCGATCGAGAAAATCCATTTCAGCGATCGTCCGTCCATAAACTGGGCGAGGTATAGTCCTCCGGCGACGCCGACCACGAGCCAAGGCGCCCAATCCTTGATAATGGTGAAATCGACCGCCCCCTTCTTGTTATGGGCGTGGACCGATCGGGACGAAGTGACAATAATCGTCGCGAGGGAGGTGCCGATCGCGACATGCGTCAAGACTTCACTGTCAACACCAAAGACGGTGAAGACGAGCAATAAGGCAGGTACGACGACGAATCCGCCTCCAATACCAAAAAGGCCAGCCACGAAGCCAGCCACGAGACCTGCTGCCATCAATACTCCGATGAGTTGCAGCAGTTGCAGGCTTTCGCCTTCTAATCCCGGCATGAATGTTTCCGTTCTATTTGAGCTAATTATCAGACTTCTGGGAGGTCGGAGGGCAGATCAATTCTGCCCTCCGAATTTTGTTGGATAATTTTCCAACTGCTCAAAAATTAGAACTTGGCGACCGCGCGGAGATAGTAGAACCCACCCTGCCAGTCGACTTCACTGGCGGACAGATAAATCCGGCCGCAGCATGAGTCTCCGATCGCCGGGTCCGCTTCGTCTGGATACCCGTCGAAAATGTTACGAGCGCCGAGCGACACCGTGATCGCGTCCGTGACATCATACGAACCTTCCAGATCAACCAGCACTTCCTCACCAAAGTCCTGAATGTTGCCATTGGCACCGCCACTGTCCGAGTTCTCATACGGTCCGAAGACATTGGCGCGCGCAAAGAACGAAAACTTCCCGATCTCATGGGTTGCTGAGAGGTTAGCCCGCCATTTGAGCGGGAAGTTTTCGAAGTCGTATTGGCTTTCAGCGTTGAACAGGCTGGATACGTCGCCATCGAACTCGGTTTCATTCCAATTGAATGCGCCAGAGAAGGCGGTCGATCCATTGGCGCCCCAATCCTGAGAATAGGTGAGGACGACATCGACCCCTTTGGTGGTCGTATCGAATGCGTTCTGGAAGAAGTTGACACCGCCAATCGTGTTAGCGTTGGGCACCCCGGCGGCATCAAGCACGGACGCATATTCATTTCCGGCCGGAGCTGGATTGCCATCATTCAAGGCCGGGAAATCGATGTCGTTGATGATTGTGATGGTCGACACCGCATTCACGCGATCCTCAAGATCGATCTGATAGAAATCGACTGTGTAGGTGAAATCACCCACGCTCCCGAGGAAACCAAAGGCGATATTGTCAGACTTCTCTGGCCCCAGCGGCTCGGCGCCGAGTGCGATCGCGGCAGGGTTGCTGGTCGGGAAGAGTCCGGTTGCCACAGGCACACCATTTGGCAAGCGTGTGGAAACATTGGTTGTGCCCAGCTGACCCGGCGTTGGTGCGCGGAAACCTGTTCCGACAGACCCCCTTACCGAGAACATCTCATTGAAGTCATATTGGGCGGCAAGTTTCCATACGGTCTCTTCACCGAAGTCGGAATAATCCTCATATCGGATTGCACCCTGAACGAAGAGCTGTTCCGTAATGTCGGTGCTGACATCGACATACACGCCGAATGAGTCACGTGTCAGAGTACCCGTTGAATCCGGGCCATAACCCGGGAAACCATTAGAACCGACGCCGACCGTGCGATAAACCGGATCTCCGGCATCAGTACAATCCAGTGTCGAGCCACCCATAATGACTGCTGCACCAGCAGCCGTCGCGGTTCGCATGGCAACATCATCTTCATCAGTACAGAATCCAAACGGGTCCTGAGACGAGAACGGGCCATTCGCGAAAGACGCGGCATCCCCACCGACAATTTCGTAGGATTCGTCAAGGTAACTGGCCCCGAACGCAACGAGCACGGGAGACGCCGTACCGGCTTCAAAGCCGTAACTGAAGTCAGCCTGGAGCTGTGTTTCCTCGTTGATCAGATCACCAGGTCTGAAGCTGGTCGGTGTATCCGGACCCAAGGATGGGTTGATCGTGTTCATCAGCGTATACTGAATCTCGTTTGAGCCATATCGGCCGGAGAGATCCCAGGTAAAGCCACTTTCCATTTCGCCCTTGATCCCGCCAAGGAACGACAAGTCTTCAATCTCGCCAAAGAATCTAGGAGTGAAGCCGCCCGGGAACAGGAAGAGCGGTGAATAGACCGAACCATCTTCAAGTCTCAAATTCTCGATCGTGCCATTGCCAGGGAAGCGATAGAAGAAACTGCCGTCGCTTTCAGACGTCGTGTAGTTACCGAAGCTGTAGAGCGAGATGCTGTCGGTGAGATCGATGCCGGCATTATAGAACAAAGCCAGGCGTTCGACATTCGGCGCACCCCAGGGTTGGACGACGTCGCCGTCACCGATATTGGCATCCGGAAGGCCCGCAATATATGAAGCCTCAGTATAGCCGGCAATCGATGTGTCAAAGCTGCCGCCCAAGGCGCCCGCAAAACGCGGATCGTTGACGTCCGCACAAGCGAAACTTTCGCAATATTGATTGGCCCGAACGGTGGCTTCGGCATCGTAATACTCGCCAGAGATGCTCAAGAATCCGGAATCACCCAATGGCAAACCAATATTGCCGGCGATCAGATATTCGGTACCATCGCCTTCATAATACTGACCTGTTTGGCCCGTCAATGTGATGCCTTCAGCATTCTCCTTGAGGATGAAGTTGATCACACCCGCAATGGCATCAGAACCGTACTGAGCTGCAGCACCGTCACGGAGAACTTCGACGGTTCCAATAGCGGTAGACGGGATCGTGGCAATGTCAGGCCCTTGCGTGCCCGACCCACCGATGGAGACCAACGCCGCACGATGGCGCCGCTTTGAATTTACCAATACAAGAGTCTTGTCGGTTGGCAGACCGCGCAAAGTCGCAGGTCGAATAAAACTCGCGCCATCCGAAATGGGCTGGCGAGAGAGGCTGTATGACGGCACCAGGGTCCGAAGAATATCATTGGTATCCGTAAAGGAGACCGCCTCGATATCGTCAGATCCAAAGACGTCAATCGGAACCGGAGAATCGGTAACGGATCGCGGCGCACCGCGTGCACCCGTTACGATAATTGTTTCCTGAACGGCTGTATCATCGTCCGCGTCAGCGTCTTGGGCGATCGCGGACGGTATCGTCATGAGGCCCGTAGAAAGCGCTGCACAGGCGAGCAATTGTGTACGTAGCGATGTTTTCATCTTGCTATATCCCTTTTGGGCGCCGACGCGGAGGTGGTCGGGCCGAGAGTCGATTTGTTGAGAAGGGACAGCTCAAACGATCAGGTTCGGCGCCAGCGCGGCAACCGTTTGAAGGCCCCAATTAAGGTGTGTGGAAGACGCGCCTTTGCATCTGTCCGAAGACGTATGTGTCTATGCGACCGCGCGTCTTTGCGCAGCGTTGGCTCAAGTTCGCCATTGAACTTGAATATAACTTTTTCAATCTTGTCGATCGGCGATAGATCGGGTCGATTCCCGACCAAAAATACATGTACCTTGCTCGCAGAGCGTGCAGCAATTTTGACGGGCGGCTAAGTCTTGAGCAGGGCGACCCACAATTGCCCTTAGGGCAAGATGTCAGAATACAGGAGAAGGGTCTCAGCCACTTCCCTAATGGGTTTCGATTGGCGCATCGCAAGTTCTCGTAGCGACCTGTAGGCTTCCTGCTCATTCAGCTGCTTGCGATCCATTAACAGTCCTTTCGCCCGCTCGATCACTTTTCGCGCGGCCAGCTCTTCTTGCGATTTCATGAGTTCGCTGCGCAAGGCATCGTGCAGTTTAAACCGCTCGACAGTTACTTCGATGAGTGTCGGCACACGGCGAATTTCGAACCCTGCGACAATGAATGAGGTAACGCCGTAGCGGATCGCCACAGGAGCGAGGCGACCAGGGTCATCGTCAACAAAAATCATGACGGGCATCCTGGCCACTTCGATCATTTGTTTGACCTGTTCGAGATAAGGCAAATCAACACTCTCCCGCCGAATCAACAGGACATCACTCGCTTTTAGAAACGCCGCCGGCAACTCGCCATTCTCATCATTGCTGATCCCCTGAAAGACATATTTGTCGTCCAGCGATTGCTGCATCAGCGTCAGCGACGCGCTGTCTGCATTGACCACGAGCACGTTCAAAGGGGAATGGATCGAATCGGGTGTCATGCGGCGGCTGGAGCGCTCCCATAGCTATTCTCTGGCTCAGAGAAACACCGCGCAGCCGCCTTCTTTTTCAAGTTAACGCCGCTCAATTAAGTGCGTCGGAGCAAAATTTGATCGATATTTTCCCAGAACTGCTCGCGAATAACGCGATCTGCAGCGATTAACCCTAGCGGATCGCTCGCCATGAGTGTGGCGCAGCTGCTGCGCACACTGTAACGGGAATGCGCAGTTCCCAGCCTGCCCTTTTACTCCATCAATTCAAGCGCCTTGCTGACCTCGGTCCAGTCTACCAGCTTGAAGTTCTGGTCGACACCACTTCGCGGATTGCCATCATCCTGCACGACGAGCAGCCCGTTCGGATATCCAGGAAGCGCAGCCGAGACCACGTCCAGACCATCCGTATGGCTCACCAAATCAACCCCGCCATCTATGCTGGGGCCGACCGAGAATATACCTCTTGGCTTGTGTGGCGGCAGACGGTCATAGAGGACAAAACGATCTGCCTCTTGCGCTGAAGCAATTAGATAACCGCCCTCTGGCGCCCAATAGATACTGATGCCTTCAACATCGGCGACCAGGCCGTTCGCGTCTTCGATGCGATCCACGACATAGGGTTCGGCCGAAGCATCGGCATAAGAGAGTGCCCAGATGCCGAACGCCTCTTCACCGATAAAGATCAGTCCCTGGCTTTCATCGAACACGCATCCTTCGAGTTGCGAGGGTAAGGTGATGGATCGCTCAAGCGTGGCGACAATATCCGCATCCTTGCCTTGATCCGCGCGCCAGAATTCAACCTTTCCGGTTTTATAAGTGACCGCAGCGACGAGGCCCCGCTCGTCCTGGCCAAGACACACCCCGTAGGGCTCAACGGTCTCAACCGGCGTATCTTTAATGTGCAGCACCGGCGCGTCCGCATTGCGCGTAACCACGAACCAGCTAAGCGAATTTTCCTCATCATTGCTGGCCACACCATATCGACCTCTGAGGTCGACATTATTGATCGCTCCGACATCCAGAAACTGAATTTCGTCACCCGAAAGATTGTACACGTGCAGGCCTTCATCCTTGTTGGTGCCCAGGATCAGTGAAGACTGGTCCCCGCTGCCCGAGACCCAGATGGCCGGATCATCGGCCTGGTCACCAAACCCGACCATGGGTTCTGTTTCGAGTACAGCTGGGATGGATTGCACCGGAAATGGCAGGATCTCGGGCGGCGTTGCACACGCGGTGAGGCTGCAGGCAGCAATCAGTGTTGTGATCATTCGGCTCATGATCGGATCTCCGCAGGTTAAGGAAGGGTCGACCGAGACGTCATTTTCCTCTCGGTCTCCCGTTTTCGGCTGAAGGCGATGGCTTAGAACGTGTAACGCGCCCCGAGAATCCAGCTCGTGCCGAATTCGTCATACTGCATCAATCGGTTCTCATTGCCGAAATAATAGTATTCCGGTTCATCCGTCAGATTCTTGCCTTCAAGATAGATCTGGAGATTATCATTGACCTTGTACTTGGCCGACGCTTCCACCAAAGTTCGGTCATCGATCGTGCGGTCGAGCACTTCATCTCCCGGATCCGTATCGAACAGTTCATCCAGGCTGTTGCCACGGAAGTTCGCCGAGATCCGCAAATCCCAAGGCCCCTTGTCATATCCCAAAGCGACATTCCAGACGGTGTCCGATTGATTGAGGAACCGTACCTGGCGCCCGTTTGGCAATGTGCTTTCTGAATCCGTCAAGGTCAGGTTTGCGGAGATCAGGAAACCTTCCAGTGACGGATTCAAGTCTTCGAGATTCTGAACATAGTTGAATTCGGCACCAAACAGTTCCGTACTGGGAACGTTGATGAACGTGATCACATCGGCGATCTCATCATTGGTCGCATCCCCATCGAGAAGAGTGTTTGGCAGGAAGGAAAGATCAACACTCTCGGGTACGTCTGCAACATCGAACTCAACGCCGTAAATCGCGTTTTCGATATCCTTGTAGAACAGGCCAAAGGACAAGACGGAAAGCTCAGTCGGATAATACTCGATCGAGATGTCGAAATTGTCAGCTTCAAGCGGGTCCAAATTCGGATTGCCCAACTCGACCTCGTCACGGTCATCATTCAACACCGCGAATGGTGCCATTTCGCCAAATCCCGGACGCACCAGAGAGGCATAATAGGCCGCCCGTCCGACCAGCTTGTCGTTGAACTCATGCTTGATGTTCACGCTCGGCAGGACATTGGTGTAATCATCCGAGACATTGCGTGTCGTAAACGTACCAAAGTCGAAAGCTGTTGTGTTGCTCTCATCCAGGAATTGGCCGGTCAGATCGACATCGGTCTGCTCGACCCGCACACCCGCCACAACCGTGGTCGCGCCAAAGTCGAAATTGCCTAGGAAATAGCCGGCGAGAATCTGCTCCTCGATCGTATAGTCCTCGATCGCACTATCGATGGCCGTATCATCTTCAACCAATTGATCGGCGGAGAAAGACCCACGCAAGCTGGCCGTCAAATTGGGATCAGGCCAAAGCGGCTGCGCCACGTTCAGACGCCAGCCTTCCACAAAATCACCGCCCACAAAACTTGCCAGGTTGATGTCTTCATTCTCTTCAAAGGTCAGGTTGACATCACGAATTTTCTCTCGGTCGCGAAGCTTGACGCCAGCTTTCCAGGTAACCGGGATGTCACCAATAAAGCTCTCTCGAGAAATGTTGAATTTCGCGCTGGTTTCCGTGTCCTCATTCGTCGTGAATTCCCGTTCAAACGTGTCGAGGAAATAATTGGCTGGGTTGTAGACTTCCGCCAGATAGGCATCGCTTGCAATCAAACGCGGCGTTTGGGAGGCACTATAATCGAGCGTGACCACTTCAGACACGATGTCCTGCAGGTTTTCGGATCGGAACGTGACATCATGATTGTTGCTGTCATCTTCCTCCGCATAGGCATAAGACACCTCATAGTCGAAGGCCCACTCATTCCAATCGGTTTCACCGCCGAGCGCGTATGTCTGGATCGTGCGAACTTCCTCTCGCAACCGAACCTCTGCATCGATTTCTTCCAGTGCGAAACTTGTGCTGGTTGGAGTGACGACATCATCGTCCTCAAAATCGTCGAAGCTGCGAAGTTCGAATTTGTTCCGGACTTCGTCATCCTTGTACTCGTTGAACAGGGTCCGCAGATAGAGATCGGTGTTTTCGTTCACCCGCCAATCGAAGTTCGCAACCAGTCCCAGACGCTCTCGCGTCAGATCGTACCAACGGTTTTCAAAATCATCATTCGGGCTGAACAGACCGGTCGTGTCGTCAATCCCGAACTCACCAATCTCATTATTATGGGCTTCGATCCGCAAATCCTGATAGTTCAAGGACAATGCGACCCCAAACGTATCATTGAAAACGTTTGAATATGTGAGTGTCGCTTTCGGAGAAATTTCTTCCGTAATCTCGTTCCATTGACCTTCGACCTTGGCTCGAACAAACTGGCCATCCCGATCAAAAGCCGAAATCGTCTTCAGATTGATAATACCTCCAAGACTGTCCGCGTCGACATCCGGCGTCAGAGATTTCTGCACTTCGATCGTGTCGAGCAGGTCGGACGGCACGCCGTCCAGCAAAACACCGCGACGGTCTTCTGGAGACGGCGTGCGGACGCCATTGATCGAAGCGGCGATCAGATCCGTATTGATTCCCCGGATGGACACATAACGCCCTTCGCCCTGGTCCGTAACAACCGACAGGCCTGGCACGCGTTGGAGCGAGTCGGCGACCGTCGTATCTGGGAAATTCCCCAGTCCATCAGAATCGACCACCGAGATGATACTATCCGACGCGCGTTGCTGATTGATCGCGCCGGCTTGCGCAGCAGCGGAGCCGACCACCAGAATATTGTCGAGATATCGAACTTCACCGCCCAAAGTGAAATCGAGTGTCGTTCCCGTCGCTGGAACCGTTACCGTGGAAGAGACCTCTTCCGTGCCGATATAAGAGACGTTCACGGTATAATTTCCCGCCGGAAGGTTGGCGATACGGTATTCACCGAACCGGTCCGTGCTCGCAGATCGATTGGTTCCGACAATCGAAACAATGGCGCCCTGCAAAGGTGCAGCACCCGTCGTGTCCGTCACTTTGCCGCTCAGGACTTGCGCATGAGCTCCAATAGCTGCCGAGGAAAATGCCAGCGCCGAAAGCGCTGCTCCCGAGAATAGTCGATTCATAAAACCCTCCATGAAGATGGCGGGCTGATGCACTGAGTGCGATACAATTCGATGACATTTTAGCTACCGTTTGGTGACGGATTCGCTTCGGTTTAATGACAATTAGGTCGTGTGCGGACGGTATTTGCCTCAGAGATTCTTGTCACTCATACGGGCCTATTTGTGGTCACAAACGCTGCGACTGTTCAACGAAGAACCCTGCGCGCTGTCATCCAGTTGAGACACCGCAGCGGCGATCTCGTTCAAGGTAACTGCCGCCGTGCCTTCCATGACGGCATTCATGTCGATGGTGGTCTCCTCAAGCAGCGACCATCCCAGCAAGGCTGTGATCGCATTGGTTTGACGATCGCTGCCAGCGACTTCCAATGGAACGGGAATCCAGGCGGCTGCTCCGATAGGGTTTAACTTTTTCTTGTCCGCCTCTTCCTCAGTCCCTGAGGCTGAAACACTTTCTGTCTGCTCGACATCGCCAACGACTTCATCCGCTTCGGCCAACTCATCGTCGGGCTTATTGGAATTATTGAGAACAATCGCCTTGTTGCGCGACACATCGACTGGACAACGTGGCGCAGGCCCCTGCTTCAACGCCTCATAGGTCTCAGTCGAAAAAAGCGACGCCTCATCGCGTGTGACGATGCGCTGGTCAAAGATCTTGTCGCAAGTCTCTGGCCCTAGCTTGCCATCAGAGAAATCGAGCAAGCTGATGCAAAGCAAACGGATCGGCGCCCGGCTCGCGGCCCCGCGGGCTTTCAGCACGGCAGATGGAATACTCGCGAATTCATTTTGTTTGGTCGCTCTCTGTCCGCGTGGGTTCTGGTCAGCGTCTTCAGATGGAATTGTCAGCGCATAAAGATGCAGGACGATCACATTGACCTGGACCTTCGCCTCGCGTGCTTGACGCCTTAGCGCTTCGACAGATTGGATAGCGGTCAACGCTCCGGAATTGTCCATATATCCGCCATCGACAAAATAGTGGCGCTTCCAGCGTCCGTTCTCATACCGGGTTTCGATCACGCCCGTCGGATTTGAAACCGGGAACCGGGCCGACAAATGCGCCGCCGTCGAAATCGGGAGGGTCTGCATCCGCTTTGGACAGGTGCCGACCACCTGCCCCGCTTCCGGTTCCACGCGATCGATCATTTGCTGCACGATCGGCACGCTGCCACAACTCGGCGCGACATTGTCTGACTGGTCTATATAAACATCGACATTGGACGTCGCCATCTGATAGCCGCCCGTCTCGTAAAAGGTCGAGAAGAACACCATTGGCCCCGGATCACTTTGTCCCGGGGCGGCGACTGCATCACTTGGCGCCCGCACGGCGCAGCTGGCAATGCTTTCAAGCGTTTGGTCCATGGTCCGTTTGCCGCGTCGCGGTTGAGCTGCCGGGCAGTCTGACTTGGCAGCGATGTCCGACTTTGGACCCTCCATGGCTTCGGCGGGATAGACGCCGTTTAGCGCCCGATCAAAAACCATGGCCAGACGATTCTCAAAGAAGTCCGCCCGGTCATAGATGCCACGCTCATAGGCTTCCCCGATGGCATCCGTGTCCTTGCGATGGAACAAGCCAAATACGCGATCCGAAATCTGGGCAGGCAGGATTGTGGTCAGAACGTCACTGCCAAACAGACCTGCAAACAAGGGTGACAGGAAGTCGGACTTCAGCGTTTCATCAATAATATGATGACGCTGACCCGCGGTCAGATCATTCGCCAATTCCTCT
>JBCCZH010000008.1:0-21040 GCA_039188075.1 Pseudomonadota bacterium | reverse complement strand
GGTTATCACCTGTTCCCGAATATTCAGATGTTCTGGACCGGAGAAACCATTTCTTTGATACGCATCTATCCGGATGCAGACAATCCAGGGCGATCCATTTCGCGCGTCTCGATCTACTTTACCCCGAACGCTTATGAGGCGGCGGTGGGCATGGACGAGGCAGCCCGTGAACAGGCCGTCAAGGATACTTACAAATTCCGAGAGGGCGCGACACGCTCACCGTCCATCGAAGCGTCTCTCGAAGTGTTCACCAGCACAATCGAATATGAAGACTATGTGATGGGTGAGTACCAGCAACAAGCCGCGGAAAGCGGGCTCGCGGGGGAAGCCATATTTGGTCGTAATGAACCGGTCTTGCACCATTTCCACCGCTCATATCGAGAAGCGCTTGGAAAACCGCATTTTGAAACCGTGGAGTGAGTCGGCAAGCGAACGGTTCGAGCGCCGAGCGCTTAAAAGCGATCAGCTTCGTTGAACGATCGATTTGGTGCTGAGCAGCAGGGCTGCCGCGATCATGAACCCGCCGCCTGCGCGTTGATCCTGGCAATGCCAACGAATCTAGCGAAGTGAGTCCGTCGCTTTGAAGACTCGGCAATTCGGTGCACTACATGCATCATGGATGAGATTGGCGTGGATATGACTGATGCGGCGCGTTCAACAAATGAGGGCAATGCGTCTCCCGTCGCGCAAAAGAATGTAGAAGCGTTTGGTCTTCGGCTCCATAATCCTGTCTTCTTTTTGGCGGCCACGCTGGTGCTCTTATTCGCTGGATTAACTCTGGCGGCCCCTAAAGCTTCGGGCGCCATGCTCGGATCCTTGCGGGGGCATACGTTGCAGACCTTCGACTGGCTGTTCGCCGCAACGCCGGTTATCGTTTTTGTGTTTTGTTTCGGGCTGGCCATCTCACCGCTCGGGTGTATTCGGCTGGGAGGTGCGCAGGCGGTGCCGGACTATAAGAGACGATCCTGGGTCGCCATGTTGTTCGCCGCAGGGGTTGGCATTGGCTTCATGTTCTGGGGCGCTGCCGAACCGCTTGGCTACTACTCGGACTGGTTCGGAACACCCCTGAACGTCGCGGCCGGTACGCCGGAAGCGGAGCGTTTGGCGCTCAGCGCGACCCTGTTTCATTGGGGTATGGCGCCATGGGCAATCTATGCCGTCGTCGGCCTGGCACTTGGATACTTCGCGCACAATAAGGGATTGCCTCTCTCGTTTCGCTCATCCTTCTATCCGTTGCTTGGCGAACGCACCTGGGGATGGGCAGGCCACCTGATTGACCTGTTCGCCGTGGTCTCAACGGTGTTTGGCCTGGCCACCACGATCGGTCTCGGCGGCACACAGGCGGCGAGTGGGCTTGGTTATCTATTAGGGTTTGAGCCAAATGTCTGGGTTCAGATCGGCTTGATTGCCGCGATTACCGGCCTTGCCGTCATTTCGGTCATTCGCGGCATGGAGGGTGGGGTCAAGCTGCTGAGTAATTTCAATATGGTGGGGGCGTTCGCGCTATTGCTGTTTGTCATCATTGCCGGCCCAACGCTGCTTATCCTGACCGGGTTTGGTGAGAATTTTACAGCCTACCTTCTGGACACGCCGGCGCTGACCAACTGGATCGATCGGCCAGACATTGCCTGGTTCCATGACTGGACGATTTTCTATTGGGCTTGGTGGATATCCTGGTCTCCCTTTGTCGGGATGTTCATTGCGCGCATCTCGCGCGGACGCACCGTGCGAGAGTATCTGTCTGTTATTCTGCTCGCGCCGTTCGCGATTTCCGTGGTCTGGTTCACTGCATTCGGTGAAACCGCAATCTATCAATATCAGAACGAAATCGGTGATCTGGCGGGGGGAATTGTCAGCTCGTCGATCGTGCTGTTCCAGATGCTCGACGCCTTGCCTTTGAGCGCCGTCACGTCCTGGGTCGCGATTGGATTGCTCGTCATCTTTATTGTCACCTCGGCCGATTCCGGCGCGCTGGTCGTCGACACCATTACTTCGGGCGGTGAGGTGGAGACGCCCGTCGCACAGCGCGTTTTCTGGGCCTGTATGTTCGGATTGACGTCGTCTGCTTTGCTGTTGGGCGGCGGCACCGCGGCGCTCGAGACGCTACAGGCCGGGACCATCGCTGCGGCCCTTCCATTCACTTTGGTGCTACTTGTCTGCTGTTTGAGTCTGTTCCTGGGGCTGCGCGAGGAGCTGTCGGCGCTGGACGAAACTCAATAGGACTGCACGAGAGAGCAGGGAACTAACGCTGATGAACACCATTTTGACGATCGCCATCCTGGTGACCCTTTGCACCTCGCTCGTGCTCGTCATCTGGTTCCGCAACCGGAGGCTCGAAGGCAGCGATCCACTCCCGCTAACGGCGTTCATGGCGATACTTTTTACGTCGGGTCTCGACGTTGGGTTGATCATGTTGCCGCTGACTGAGTTTCCCGTCTATGAGAGCGAAGCGGACTACAGCTTCACAAACGCGCTTGCTATCGAATTCGGGTTTTGGGGATTCCTGGTTTGGGGGTTTTATTTTCTCACGACATTTTACTTCTGCGTCGTCGAACCGAAACTCAAATTGTTTGAGATCGGTTGGATAAAGCTGGTCAATAACGCCGTCATTATCGCGACATGTGCGTTCACCGGCTTTCTGTTCCTGTCTTATCTGCCGACCTATATTGAAGGGATCAGCGACCCGTTCCGTTACGCGCTGGTTGCAGTCGTGGTGCTTGCCGCTGTGCTCTCCAGCACAGATATCCGCTATGTGAAATGGCTCGGACTGGGATCGAGTGTTCTGTTCTTCGGGCTGATCGTCCTGCTTTGGTTGGCCAGCGGCGCGGGCGTGACGGGCCTCGCACAGAGCGTATCAAATATTGGCGGTTATTTTCTCAATCTGGACAGGTTTGTGCGCCCACTGACGGATTATCATGCCTTCTATTTGTTCTGGTGGTTCGCATGGAGCATCATGATCGGACAATTCGTGGCGCGCTTTGTCGGCGGATTGCGGACGTATCAATTGATGCTCGCGCTCCTGATCCTGCCATCCATTCCAATCGCATTGTGGTTTTCGGTGCTGTACGTGTTCCATGCCGAATCTCTCGAACTCGTCCGTTCACTGCAAATCTGCATGGTCATTGTCGGTGTGATTTTCGTCCTGAATTCGCTCGATTCTTTGACCCGTCTTTACTCCGAAAACCTCCGGCTCACGGTGTCGCGACTAGGCGGTCTCGGCTATGTCGCGACGCATTGGGGGCTGCTATATGGGCTGATCCTGCTCTATCAGCGCACGCCGCTCAAAATCGAATGGATTGGGCTGGTTGTGATCGGCATCTATTGCGCAATCTATGCCCTGACCTTTATCAGGCGCGATGCCCTTCACGCGATACCGGAGCCCGAAACCGCACGTCATGAATAAGACATTCGATTATATCATTGTCGGGGCCGGCTCAGCCGGCTGCGTGCTCGCCAATCGCTTGACCGCTGACGGCAAACACTCAGTCCTGTTGCTCGAGGCCGGAGGCAGCGATCGCAACATCCTGATCGCCATGCCGACGGCGCTATCCTATCCGATGGCGTCGAAGACCTATAATTGGGGGTATGAGTCCGACCCTGAGCCACATGTCGACGATCGGCGCATAACTTGTCCGCGGGGCAAGGGGCTCGGTGGCACCTCCTCGATCAATGGCATGGTCTATGTTCGTGGCCATGCCTGCGACTTTGACGAGTGGGAATCGCTCGGTGCGGAAGGGTGGGGCTATGCCGATTGCCTGCCTTACTTCAAACGTTCTGAAACTTGGCAAGGAGGGGAGGACGCCTATCGAGGTGGATCCGGTCCGCTCGGCGTTTCAGGCGGTAACAACATGACCCGCAATCCGCTCTATCAGGCATTTATCGATGCCGGTGTTGAGGCCGGTTATCCGCACACCGATGACTATAATGGCGCCTGCGGCGAGGGCTTTGGCCAGATGCATATGACCGTGTCTGGCGGCGTCCGTGAGTCGACCTCGCGCGCCTATCTTCGCCCTGCGATGAAGCGTGCAAACCTGACTGTAATGAAGAACATGCTGGTCGATCGTCTGATTCTGGACGGCAAGCGTGTCATCGGTGTGCGCGGAACACAGAGTGGCCGTCCGATCGAGATGAAGGCGGGCCAGGAGGTTATTCTGTCCGCGGGATCGATCGCGTCACCCATGATCCTTCAGCGGTCTGGTATCGGCCCGGCGGCTTTGCTCGCAAGCCTCGGGATCACGCCGCAATGTGATTTGCCGGGGGTTGGCCGAAACCTTCAGGACCACCTTGAGGTTTATTTCCAGTTTCACTGCAAGCAGCCGGTCAGCCTCAACAGCAAACTGGATCTGTTCAGCAAACTCCTGATTGGCGCGCGTTGGTTCTTTTTCAAATCCGGCCTGGGCGCGACCAATCATTTTGAATCGTGCGCCTTCATTCGATCCCGCGCGGGTTTGATGTCACCGGATATTCAGTATCACTTCCTGCCCGCAGCGATGCGCTATGACGGCACCCCCTCAATCAAAGGGCACGGCTTCCAGGTTCATGTCGGACCGAACAAACCCAAAAGCCGTGGGCGGATCGAAATTACCTCCACGGATCCAGCCGCGCATCCGAGTATTTTGTTCAATTACTTGCAGCACGATGACGATATTGCCGCCTGGCGCCAGTGCATTCGTTTGACCCGAGAGATCATCGCGCAGCCAGCCATGGATGCCTATCGCGGCGCCGAACTTCAACCTGGGCTGGACTTCCAGTCGGATGCAGAGATTGACCAATGGGTGCGCGAAAATGTGGAAAGCGCCTACCACCCCTGTGGAACGGCCCGAATGGGGCAGGCGGATGATCCGAGCACTGTGGTTGATACCGACTGCCGGGTCCGCGGCCTAACTGGTGTGCGAGTGGTTGATGCTTCTGTTTTTCCGACCGTGCCGTACGGCAACATAAACGCGCCAACGATCATGGTCGCAGAGAAAGCGGCGGACGCTATCCTGGGTAAGCCACCCCTTACACCCATTTCCGCCGAACCGTGGATTGATCCAAACTGGCAAACGCAGCAAAGGCTGCGTGCCGCTTCCCGACCTTGACGATTGTTGCGCGCGGCGCGCCTAAACAGCCATTGGCTCTGCGTTCAAAGAAAACAAAAGTGTGCCTGAGTCGACATTCAGCCACTGGTTCTGATTTCCGGGAGACGTGAGATAGATCTGTTCTCTCGTGGTTTGACCCAATAAAGGACACCGTCTTGCGGCACTGCACAAAAAAGAAGCAAGTCGCTCGAGACCCCATCTGCGGCGTTTGAAATGTGTAGACGAAGCGCTGCGCAAGCGTTTTCCTGTAGCTCATGACGAAGTCGTCATAGGTGAGTCTCACATCCGCCGATGGATGGAGTTCCCCACACGATTAGCGCGGGTTTCGCGCTCCAAGTGGGTTTCAGAAATTCTGCTTGCGCCCAGGCGCGGGCTCCATCGGAGATTGAGATGACGATTAAGACAAAACTACAGAACCTTTTTGGACGACGATCCTTTATAGCAGCGAGCATGAGCGCAGCGGCCCTCGCGTTGACCGGGTGTGGCGGGGGCTCGAGTCCGGCCGAAACCACAACGCCGACAACGACCGAGAGCGCCCCGATTGTCATTCCAATGGAAGGACTTGAGAAGACCGATCTCAAGTTCGGCTTTATCAAGCTGACAGACATGGCGCCGTTGGCGATCGCTTATGAAAAGGGCTATTTTGAAGAAGAAGGCTTGTTCGTAACCCTCGAACCACAAGCCAACTGGAAAGTCCTGCTTGACCGGGTCATTGATGGCGAACTGGACGGCGCGCATATGCTTGCGGGACAGCCCCTTGCCGCGACCATCGGATTCGGTACCGAGGCACACATCGTAACGCCGTTTTCAATGGACCTGAACGGTAACGGCATCACGGTCTCCAACGAAGTTTGGGCGGCGATGAAGCCCGGCATTCCCAAAATGGATGATGGCCGACCTGTGCACCCCATCGGTGCTGAATATTTGAAACCGGTTGTGGAACAGTATGCAGCTGAAGGTAAGCCGTTCAACATGGGTATGGTGTTCCCGGTATCGACACACAATTATGAGCTGCGTTACTGGCTTGCGGCGGGCGGAATTCACCCGGGCTTTTACGCGCCGGATGATGTCTCTGGTCAAATCCAGGCCGAAGCGCTTCTCTCTGTGACGCCGCCACCACAAATGCCAGCGACCCTCGAAGCCGGTACCATTTATGGCTATTGTGTCGGTGAGCCGTGGAACCAGCAGGCCGTGTTCAAAGGCATCGGTGTCCCTGTGATCACGGATTATGAGATCTGGAAAGACAATCCGGAAAAAGTCTTCGGTATTACGGCTGAGTTTGCTGAGCAGAACCCGAACACCACCAAAGCGCTGACACGTGCGCTCATCCGTGCGGCGATCTGGCTCGATGAAAACGACAATGCCAATCGCCCAGAAGCGGTAGAGATTTTGTCACGCTCTGAATATGTCGGTGCTGACTATGAAGTGATCGCCAACTCCATGACGGGTACGTTCGAGTACGAAAAAGGCGACAAGCGCGATGTTCCGGACTTTAACGTCTTCTTCCGGTACAATGCGACTTATCCCTTCTACTCAGATGCGGTTTGGTATCTCACTCAGATGCGCCGCTGGGGTCAGATTCCTGATTCCAAGTCTGATGAGTGGTATGATGACGTTGCCCGCAAAGTGTACCGCCCAGACCTTTATCTCGAGGCTGCTCAGTCGCTGGTGGATGACGGCTTGGCAGATGCCGCAGATTTCCCGTTCGACAGCGATGGTTACAAGGCACCAACCCCCGCCGAAGACTTCATTGACGGCATCGGGTTCGATGGGCGCACGCCGAACGCTTACCTCGAAAGCCTCACCATTGGTTTGAAAACCGGTGAGACCGTCGAGGCAGGCTCCGTCGTCATCAACTAATCGAATGAGAGCGCTGCGCCCACCGCGCAGCGCTCGTCTCTCAATCTCTTGCACTGAAGGAGGCCTGAAATGGGCGCCGTTGCAGCACAACAGACCGAAGTGGCGACACTCGATCCCGATCAAGAAGCCGAATTGGCGAAACTGAAGCGAAAAGAGAACCTGTTCTCCAGTATCAACAAGGCCTCCAAATTTCTCGACATATTTGCGCTGTCCTGGGTGACGCCTATCTTGATGATGGCGGCGGGCGACAATCCGAAGCAGAACATGAAACTGCTCTGGGAACGTCTCGGTATCCCGGTATTGGCAATCATCATTTTCCTGTTGGGGTGGGCGCAGCTCGCCCCGCAAGTGAAGACCTCGCTCGGTGCGATCCCAGGACCGGTCCAGGTTTGGGAACAGTTTGAAGTCCTCAATCTCGACCACCAGCAAGAGATGGACAAGGCCGCCGCTTTCTATGAGCGTCAGGACGTACGCAATGATGCTTTGATCGCAGCCGGTCGGGGCGATGAAGTGGTTGAGCGCGCTTATACCGGTAAGCGGACCTTCTATCAGCAAATCTGGACCAGCCTGTTGACGGTGGCGTTCGGCTTCTTCCTGGCGGTCGTAATCGGAGCACCGATTGGGATTATGATGGGGATGTCCAAGGCGTTTAACTCCGCGGTGAACCCGTTGATTCAGATCTTCAAGCCGGTGTCACCGCTCGCCTGGCTTCCGATTGTAACCATGGTGGTCTCGGCCTCGGTGGCAACGGGTAGCGGGATCTCCAAGTCCTTCCTCACCTCGGCGATCACCGTGACACTCTGTTCGATCTGGCCGACCTTGATCAACACTGCACTGGGCGTGTCTTCCGTTGATAAGGACCTCGTCAATGTGGGTAAGGTGCTGAAGTTGAAAGCACACACCAAAGTGACGAAGCTTGTCCTTCCGTCGGCATTGCCACTGATCTTCACCGGAATGCGGCTTTCGCTCGGAGTGGGCTGGATGGTTTTGATCGCGGCTGAAATGCTTGCGCAAAATCCGGGGCTCGGAAAGTTTGTCTGGGATGAATTCCAGAACGGATCTTCCAACTCGCTCGCCAAGATTATGGTAGCCGTGCTTGTCATCGGGATTATCGGCTTCCTGCTCGATCGCGTGATGTATGCCCTTCAAACCATGTTTACGCACACCGCGAACCGCTAGGACAGGGAGGCGAAAATGGCGATCTTAGAGCTTAAAAGCGTCTCCAAGGGCTTCGGCGATGGCCTGGACCGAATGGAGGTTCTCAAAAACATCGACCTGAGTGTGGAAGACGGTGAATTCCTCGCAATTGTAGGGTTTTCAGGGTCTGGCAAATCAACCCTCATTAATTTGATGGCCGGCCTGGAATTCCCGGACAGGGGGAGTGTGACGGCGTTGGGCGAGCCAGTGGTTGGCCCAGCGCCGGAGCGCGCGGTCTGCTTCCAGTCCTACTCGCTTCTGCCGTGGATGACGGTTCAGCAGAACGTGCAACTTGCGGTCGATGCGGTGTTCGAAAAAGAGAGCCGCAGCGAACGCAAAGCGCGCACGCAAAAGTATATCGACATGGTGAGCCTCAGCCACGCAGTTGATCGTCGTCCCGCTGAACTCTCTGGTGGAATGCGGCAACGTGTGGCTGTCGCTCGATCGCTCGCCATGGACCCAAAAGTCCTGCTGCTGGATGAACCTCTTTCTGCGCTCGATGCGCTCACTCGGGCTAACTTGCAGGACGAGATCACCGACATTTGGTCCAGGGATCGCAAAACGGTTGTTCTCATCACCAATGATGTGGACGAAGCAATCCTGCTGGCTGATCGGATCATTCCCCTCAATCCGGGACCCAATGCAACCCTAGGACCCTCGTTCAAGGTGGATCTACCGCGTCCGCGCGACCGGACGCAAATGAACCATAATGAGGAGTTCAAGAAGCTACGTCGCGATGTCACCGCCTATCTGATGGATGTCGGGATCGCCAAGAAGAAGGAAGAGGTGGAACCGCCACTTCCGGACGTTGTCCCAATCACGCTTGGTCAGCCGAAAGCCTATCGAGATGCCTCCAAGACCAGCGGCGTGAATGAAGACCGCTTCTTGGAATATTCTGACGTCTCAAAAGTATACCCGACACCAAAGGGGCCACTCACAGTGGTCGAAGGCTTCGACATAAAAATCAAAAAAGGTGAGTTCGTCTCGATCATTGGCCATTCAGGCTGTGGTAAATCGACTGTTCTCACTATGACGGCGGGGCTAAATGAGATCTCCCGTGGTGGTGTGATCCTGGACAATCGTGAGGTTGCAGCTGCTGGTCCAGATCGCGCAGTGGTGTTTCAAGCGCCATCTCTTTTTCCATGGCTGACCGCCAAAGAGAATGTCGCAATGGGTGTGCATCGGGTCTATCCGCAGGCCAGCCAGGCCGAGCGTGAGCAGATCGTAGAGTACTATTTGCACAAGGTTGGCCTCGGCGATGCCATGAACAAAGCCGCGATGGATCTATCCAATGGGATGAAGCAACGGGTTGGGATTGCGCGTGCGTTTGCGCTCTCGCCAAAACTGCTGCTGCTCGATGAGCCATTCGGCATGTTGGACTCGCTCACGCGTTGGGAACTTCAGGAAGTGCTGATGGAGGTCTGGCAACGCACGAAAGTGACCGCGGCGTGTGTGACGCATGACGTGGACGAAGCCATCCTGCTCGCCGACCGCGTCATCATGATGACCAATGGTCCAAACGCTCGGATTGGCAAGGTTATGAAAGTAGACATTCCACGCCCGCGTTCACGCAAAGCGCTGCTCGAGCATCCGGACTATTACCGCTATCGCGAAGAAGTTTTGCAATTCCTCGAGGACTATGAGGGCGGTGCAAACCCACCTCCGCCGACAGAAGAGATCGATCCTGAATTGGAGGCGGTAGTGGAACAGGCGCTCTCCGCCGCTGAGGAGGCTGCCTGATGAGTGCGACGAAGCAGAAGCTGGTCGTAATCGGAAATGGCATGGCACCAGGCCGGGTGCTGGAGACCATATTTGAGGAAGCGCCCGACAAATATGACGTCACGATCTTCAATGCCGAACCTCGTGTGAATTACAATCGCATCATGCTGTCCCCGGTCCTGTCGGGGGAACAGTCCTATGATGAGATCATTATTCATGGCGACGCATGGTATGCCGACAATGGCGTCACCCTGCATAAGGGACATAAAGTCGTTGAGATAGATCGCGATGCAAAGACAGTAACGTCTGAGCCAGGCGTGACCGCCGCATACGACAAGCTGTTAATCGCGACGGGATCCAATCCCTTTATCATTCCCATCCCGGGACACGGCCTTCCAGGTGTGCTGGCCTATCGCGATTTGGATGATGTCAATAAAATGCTCGATGTCGCCAAATCTGGTGGCCGCGCAGTCGTCATTGGCGGCGGTCTCCTTGGGCTTGAGGCGGCAGCGGGTCTGCTGGCGCAAGGTATGGACGTCACCGTCCTGCATCTGATGCCGACTTTGATGGAGCGCCAGCTCGACCCAGCCGCTGGCTATTTGCTCGAAAAGGAGCTGACCGGACGCGGCATTGAGATTCGGACCGAAGCGAACACCAAAGAAATTCTCGGTGACGATAAAGTCGAAGGTGTATTGCTTGATGATGGCACCGAGATCGCTTGCGATATGGTCATCATGGCGGTCGGCATTCGGCCCAATCTCGCGCTCGCGGGTGAAGCGGGTCTTGAGGTCGGTCGCGGAGTTAAAGTCGACGGCGCTATGCGCACGTCCGATCCAGATGTGTTTTCGGTTGGCGAATGCGTTGAGTTCGAGGGCAATTGCTATGGCCTCGTTGCTCCTCTTTATGAGCAAGCGCGTATATGCGGCAAAGTCTTATGCGGGGATGAGGAAGAGTGTTTCGTCCATTCCGAATCCTCGACGAAGCTTAAAGTTACGGGGGTGGATCTGTTCTCGGCGGGCGACTTCGCAGACGGGGACGATCGCGAGGAAATCGTTTTCCGTGACGCCTCCCGCGGTGTCTATAAACGTCTTATTCTCGAAGGCGACAAATTGATCGGTGCGGTTCTCTATGGCGACACCGCTGACGGCGCCTGGTTCTTTTCCAAGATCAAGGATGGTGAGCCGATCGACGCCGAAGCGCGAGACACGCTTATCTTCGGCCCTAACTTCTCAGGCGGGGCCGCCTTGGACCCGTTGGAGGCCGTTGCAGCCTTGCCGGATGAGGCAGAGATTTGCGGCTGTAACGGCATTTCGAAGGGCAAGATTCTCTCTGCGATTGATGCAGAAGGTCTGACAGATCTCGATGGCGTTCGGGCCTGCACCAAAGCTTCTTCGTCTTGCGGAACATGCACCGGGCTCGTCGAAAGCCTGCTCGCGTTCAAGCTCGGCGATGCGTTCGAGAAGAATGCGGTCAAGTCTATGTGTGGTTGTACCGACCTGGGTCATAGCGAAGTCCGACGGTTGATCGTGGCAAAGAAGCTCAAATCCATCCCGGCAGTCATGCAGGAACTTGGGTGGAAGACGTCATGCGGTTGCGCCAAGTGTCGACCGGCTTTGAACTACTATCTGCTCGCGACTTGGCCCGGCGAATACAATGACGATAACCAATCGCGTTTCATCAACGAACGCGTCCACGCAAATATTCAAAAAGATGGAACCTATTCTGTTGTGCCGCGCGCATGGGGCGGGATGACAAATTCTGATGAGCTGCGCGCGCTCGCAGATGTCATTGATAAGTTCAAAATACCGACCGTGAAATATACGGGCGGTCAGCGCATCGATATGCTGGGCGTCAAGAAAGAAGACCTGCCCGGTGTGTGGTCAGACCTCAACAAAGCCGGGATGGTTTCGGGCCACGCCTATGGAAAATCGCTACGTACCGTGAAGACGTGTGTCGGTTCTGAATGGTGTCGTTTCGGCACGCAAGACTCGACCGGCCTCGGCATCAAACTTGAGAAGATGATGTGGGGCAGCTGGACGCCGCACAAAGTGAAACTGGCGGTGTCCGGGTGCCCGCGAAACTGCGCTGAAGCAACGTGCAAAGACATTGGCGTTGTTTGTGTCGATAGCGGGTATGAAATCCACATTGGTGGCGCCGCAGGCATGGAAGTGCGCGGCACAGATATTCTCTGCAAAGTCGAAACCGAAGCCGAGGCGCTCGAATATTGCGCGGCGGTCCTGCAACTTTATCGCGATCAAGGCCATTATCTTGAGCGTATTTATAAGTGGGAGGTCCGCGTTGGGCTCGAGAAGATCCAAGAGCAAATCGTAGAAGACGATGACAACCGCCTTGCCCTCTATGAGCGGTTCTTGTTCGCTCAAAAATTCTCACAAAACGATCCTTGGGCCGAACGCGCCTCGGGCGGTGTTGATGCGCACGAGTTTAAATCACTCGTGCCGGCGGAGTAGGGGCTGTGGACGGCATGCAACCGATCGAGAACTGGCTCAATGTTTGTGATCTGGAGGATATTCCGGTGCGGGGCGCTCGGCGATTTCAATCCGCCACGGGCGAGATCGCCGTGTTCCGTACGGGTAGCCAAGAAGTCTATGCGATCGACAATCGCTGTCCGCACAAGAGCGGGCCTCTGTCTGAAGGGATCGTCCACGATACAGGCGTGACGTGTCCCCTGCACAATTGGGTGATCGACCTGCAAACCGGACAGGCCCGGGGCGCAGATGAGGGCTGTGTCAGAACCTATCCTTCGAAAATCATAGAGGGGCGCGTCTTAGTGAAGACAGCTCTCTAATTGAATGCCTTTTGATCCGAGTTTTGCCGGCGAGACTGCCACGACCTGTCCTTATTGCGGGGTCGGGTGTGGCGTCCTGGTGAAACCCACGCCGGATGGCGAGAGCGCCACTGTCAGAGGCGACCCACGCCATCCTGCAAATCTCGGAAAACTCTGTTCCAAGGGGACCGCCCTTGGCGAAACCCTAAGCTTGGATGATCGAATCCTGTTTCCTTCCATCAAGGGCCAACGCGCCTCATGGGAGGACGCGATCGAGACAATTGCGACCGGCTTCTCAAAGACGATCGCGAAGCATGGTCCTGACAGCGTTGCTTTGTATGTTTCCGGACAAATTCTGACGGAGGACTACTATGTCGCCAATAAGCTGATGAAGGGTTTCATTGGCAGCTCCAACATCGATACGAATTCTCGATTGTGTATGGCATCTTCAGTTGTCGGGCATAAACGAGCGTTTGGCACTGACACGGTCCCTGGTTGCTATGCAGACTTGGAGAGCGCCGACCTCATTGTCATGGTCGGCAGCAATTTCGCTTGGTGCCATCCTGTGCTGCACCAACGCGTTTTGGCGGCCAAAGAGGCACGGGGAGCAAAAATGATCGTGATCGATCCGCGCCAGACCGCGACAAGCGAGGCGGCGGATCTGCACCTTGCCATCAAGCCGGGGAGTGACGTTGCGCTGTTCAATTGGTTGCTTTGGAAGCTCTCTCAGTCTCCAGCGATGAATGAGTCTTTCGTTGGTCCGCATACGAGCGGATTGTCAGATGCGCTCATCGCTGCCTGCGAGATTTCAGACCTGTTGTGCCGCGATCTAACCGGTCTGACTGAAACTCAATTGAATAGCTTCTTCGAGTTGGTGCGTGATACCCAAAAGACGATGACGATCTACTCGCAAGGCGTCAATCAATCCTCGGCGGGATCTGACAAGGTCAATGCAATCCTCAACACGCACCTGATTACCGGACGCATCGGGAAGCCAGGCATGGGGCCTTTCTCGATTACGGGACAGCCAAATGCGATGGGGGGACGTGAAGTGGGTGGCCTCGCCAATCAACTCGCAGCGCACATGGATCACTCGCCTGACGCCCTCAACCGAGTCGCGCGGTTTTGGCGCGCACCAAACATGACAAGCGGGCAGGGTCTTAAAGCCATTGATATGTTCGATGCCGTACTCTCCGGTCAGGTCAAAGCGATCTGGATCATGGCGACGAACCCCGTCGTATCCATGCCGCAAGCTGATAAGGTCAAAGCCGCGCTTGAAGCTTGTCCCTTGGTTGTGGTGTCGGACGTGGTCAAAGACTCTGACACTGTGCAACTGGCCGACATCGTGTTGCCTGCGACCGCATGGGGCGAAAAAACGGGAACCGTCACGAATTCAGAGCGCCGTATTTCTCGCCAGCGCAGTTTCCTGAGCCCACCGGGTGAAACGCGTCATGATTGGCAGGCACTTTCAAATGTCGCCTCGGCCATGGGTTTTGATGGATTTGACTATTCAGCGCCACACGAAATTTACGGCGAGCATGCAGCGCTTTCAGGTTTCGAAAACAATGACACGCGCGACTTTGATATCAGTGCCCACTCGCAAATTTCTCCAGACGCTTATGATGATCTGCAACCCTTTCAATGGCCGTTACCATCAGCCGAGCGCAAGCAGGGCGCGGAGGTAGATGGTCATCATCGCTTTTTCGCGGATGGAAATTTTTACACAGACGACGGTAAGGCGCATTTCATTGCGGTCTCATATAAGACGGCGCAAGTTCTGCCCGATAAGACCTATCCGCTGATCTTGAATACGGGACGGGTGCGCGATCATTGGCACACCATGACCCGCACAGGAAAGACCAGTCGTCTGTCGAGCCATCTGGCGGAACCTTTCCTGGAAATGCACCCGGAGACGGCCGAGGGGCTCGGTCTATCGGATGCTGACTTGGTTCGGGTGCGCAGCCGCTCTGGCAGTGCGGTATTGCGCCTGAGGATCACGGACCGGGTCCAGCCTGGAGACCTGTTCGCGCCGATGCATTGGACGGGTCGTTACAGCTCGGAAGGGCGCGTTGATGCGCTTGTCGGCGCCGCGCATGACCCAATCTCTGGCCAGCAAGAAAGCAAGTTTACGCCTGTGAACGTCGTTTCGTTGGAGGCGGACTGGTATGGCTATGGCGTGTTTGAAACCGAGCCTTCAAGCGAGGTGTTGTCGAGATTTGAATACTGGTGTCTCGCTCGCGCCGAAGATGGGTGGCGATTGGAATGTGCCGGTCTTGGCAATAGCGCAGACGCGGTGTCAGCTCTGCTCGGCCGTGAGCTGCATTCGCAATTGTCGCTGCCCAATGGCGGAATGAGAGCTGCGACATTTGCCGATGACGTGCTGGTGGCAGCGATCATAGTCTCGAAATCGGGCCCGGTGGAAGCAGACCGGAGCCATCTTGCAAGTTTGCTTTCGGGCGAACTGGATGAGGCGGCGCGCGCGAGCGTCCTTGCCGGACGAGCGGCGAGTGGTCAAAGCGTCGGTCCAATCATTTGTTCGTGCGAAGGGGTCGGGCAGACCACTTTGATCAACGCCATTCATGACGGGGCTGTGAGTGTTTCTGCCCTCGGAACTTGTACCAAGGCCGGCACCAATTGCGGCTCTTGCAAACCAGAGCTTCGAAAACTGATCGCAGATCACGCGCCGGAAGCGGCCGCTCAAGTCGATAAGGAGGCCGTTTAATGCCGGGCAAACTTGTATTGATCGGATGCGGACCTGGTTCTGCCGATCTGCTCACCTTTCGAGCAGCAAACCGGATCTCGGCGGCGGACCTTCTGCTCTATGATCGTTTGATCGACCCGGAGGTTCTGGACCATGTCGGGAAAGATGCTGAAACCGGATATGTCGGCAAACGCTGTGGGGATGGTGGGCGCCAACAGGCTGACATAAACCAACGCATCGGCGATGCCTTGCAGTCGAACAAAACAGTCGCGCGCCTGAAATCAGGTGATCCCATGATTTTTGGACGCGCAGTCGAGGAACTCGCGATTGCCGCGGAGCTTGATGCGGAAGTTGAAATCGTGCCTGGCGTAACTGCCGCTTTGGCGGCAGCGGCCGATGCTCAGATTGGGCTCACTCAGCGTGCTGAAATTCAATCTTTCACCATGACGACGGCGCGTACCGCGAAAGACTTAACCGTTCCCGATTGGAGTAAGCTGGCACAACCCGGTTCCTGCATGGGGTTTTATATGGGTGTGGCGCAAGCTTGGCAGATCCAGTCTGCTTTGATGTCGTGTGGCGTGCCGGGTGCCGCTCCCGCTGATTGGATTGAGCGGGCAGGGCAAAAGACGACGCGCGTCATCGCTACGCGATTGGACCGACTGTCGCTCGATGCCAAGACGCATGAGGTCAAAAATCCGGCCGTCCTGGTGGTGCGATATCCTTACAGTCTTGCCATTAGCCAAGCCGAGCTTGAGCAAACCGCCCAACAAAACAATGCCTAGTTGACCAGCGTAATCGCGTGGTCTTTGTCGGCTTCGCTGAGTCGCGGGGCATCAGAGCGAATACCGAACCCAGACAAATAGCCGCTGACATTTTCAGGATCGAAAATACGCCCATCGATGAAACGATCAGGGGCGAATGCGATTGGTGCGGTTGCGTCCGTCATGACCCAGGCCGCGCTATGCGCACCCTCCACTTTTTCATTTCGGTTCGGACACGGGACACCAAGGTCAGAGGCGATCTTGCGAAAGAATTCCGGTTGGAAGGCTGAGCGAGCGACAGCATCCAAATCGAGATTTGCAGGGGCATGTCCCCATCGGATCATCTGCGCCAAAATCCATTTCGCATGACTGAGCCAAGGGAAGTTTGCAGCGTAGCGATGGAAGACATTGAAGTCGGGTAAGTCCATGCGCAAGACGCCACCTGTCTGTCGGTTCTTGCCGGTTAGCGATCCGACCAACTCATCAAAAGGCACGTTTACGTAATACGAGTCTGAGGTGATTTGCGCTGCGGTGACTCGATTGCTTGGGCGATCGATCCAGGCCGACGTTTCGAGAAGTGCGCTCAACAAAGCCGCGTGTGATTCTTCATGTGTTTTGGCCCAGTCTTGTCGAACAGCGAGTGCTTTTTCCGGACTGCAGGACCAAATCTCGGAAGAGGTAATAACAGTTCGGCCGATACCCGAGACGACCGCGACATTGTTCCAAGGTTCGCCTACGCAGTATCCATCGATCTGACCAAGAGAGAGTGCATCAATCATCTGTTCGGGAGAGATCACCACGAGTTCAACATCTCTGTCCGGATCGATACCACCCGCAGCAAGCCAATAGCGCAGCTCATAAGTATGCATCGAATGAGGATAGACATGCGCAAAGGTGAGCGCAGGCTCACCGGCGGCGGCGCGCTGTGCAATCACCGGCTTCAGAGCCGCCGCCGACAGCGGACGGCGCAGAAGGATTTCCGGCGCGGTGTGTTCCATCGTTTCATGAAGCGCCCGCGAGACGGTGATCGCATTACCGTTCAGGTTCATGGTGAAGGCGCTGGTAAATTGGTTCGGAAACGGACCCAGTCCAGCGGCAGAGGCGACAACCATAGGCGAGAGCATATGAGCCGCATCTATGGCTCCGGTTCCAAGAGCATCTCGCATTGGTGCCCAGGCACCGAACCGTTGCAGCGAAACATCAAGACCGTGTGCTTCGAAGACGCCGCGCTCTTTCGCAACGGCAAGGGGCGCGCAATCGCTTAAATGGGCAAATCCGATCGTAAGCGGCGTTTTCTTCATTACAGGCCCGCCTTCTTGTTTGTGCCGATCAGGTCAAAAATCGCGATGACACTTTCTGCGACTTCTTTGAGGGGCTTACTTTGTTGTTGGGACATGTCACGCATGGCACTGAAGGCTTGGTCTTCGGTCATTTGCTGACGTTCCATGAGAAGGCCTTTGGCGCGCTCGATGATTTTACGGGCGGCCAAATCGTCCTTGGTCTTCTTCAGTTCCGAACGAAGGCCATCCATAACTTTGAACCGTGTCATCGCTGTGTCGATCAAAGGTCGAACCCGGTTCGGTTTCAAGCCATCGATGACATAGGCGCTCACGCCAGCTTCAATCGCTTCATGCATGAAGGCCGAGCCTTCTTCTTCAACGAACATGACGATGGGTTTGGGATTGCTCTGCGCTACTTGCCGAAGACTCTCAATCGTATCGCGATCCGGCGACTGACAGTCCATGATGATGACATCAGGCTGCAGGCGCGCGATTAAGTCGAGTAAGGGACGGCCATGAATTTTTGTCGCCATCGTGACAACCGCATTCTCAGCCAATCCCTCCTCGACCATTTTCGCCCGTTCTGCATCGTCGTCGACGAGCAAAACTCGAAGCGGCAGAACGGCGGAAGTGGCGGTTCCGCCCTGTGGTTTGCCAACGCTAGAAGGCGTAGTCGATTTGGAACCAGAGTTTTTGAGTGTCGGTGGCAAATCCATCTGTGTTGTAATCCGCATACTTCAGCGTTAGCCCCAGCTTTTTCCACTTCGCCGTCGCCAGCAAATTGATTTCCGATCCGTAGTCTGCGCCACCGGTTTCAGCCGAAAAGTCGTGATAGACCGCTAGGAATTTTGTTCCTTTGAAAGGTCCAACATTCCCCGGTGCATAGCCAGCTTTGACATACAAATCTTCAATGCCAGTGGTTGGTGTGGCTAGAAATTTGTCAGCCCAACCCTGAAATTTGTGCAGTGTAGCAAGAGGGGTTTGAAATCCGCGCTGGTCGTCGCCGCCAAGCACTTCAAGACCAACCCCAGCAGACAGGCCATTTTGAGCATATGTGGCTTCGGCAAGGATATAATCCGCGTCATAATCGAGTTGACTAGAGCCGTAATCGCTTTGTTGTGCATAGGAGGCGATATAGGAAATCTTGCCTTCGCCAACTTTTTGAGCGCCATTCAAACGCGCACCAACGGTTTGAGAGGAGAAAATACCGCCTGCATTGTCGATATCGAGCAAGTAAGCGAACCCTGTCAGCTTACCAATCGGGGTTGGGTGGCTGGCATTCACAATGACTGTATCACCTTCCCATCGTCCGATGGGCGAATCATCCCCAAAAATACGGTTGATTTGATTGATATAGCTGACGTCAACGGCGAGCTTGCCGAATGAGGTGTTTTGCACGCGTAGACCGTCAAATGTCTGTTCATTCTGTCGCCATCCGACATTCCCGACGAAGCGTGAGTCATCCAGGATGATACGCTGACGCCCAAGCGTGATCTTGGTGTCTGGGATGGATGTATTCGTCAGTTGAAGCCGGTTGAGCTCGGTTGCGTTTGGGTCGGCGACGACAGGGAAGTTGGTTTTTCCATTGATCGTCGAGTTGAAGTCATCGACGATGTCTTCGATGTGATCGAATTCGATGAGGAATTTGGTGTCAGCGATCTCGCCGGTCTCGAAGCCCGCACGTAAACGATAGGTGAGGGCATCCGCTGTGTCGGCAATGCCGTCTTGATCGACGCCCTCATAGCGGAGGCGCGCGTTGAATATGGGTTTGATCGCTTCGATCGCGGCATCGAGGTCGCTTTTTGGCTTTTCCTCTTCTGCGAATGCGCTGGGCGCCGATATGGCGATGGCACATAGGGCTGGGACAGCCCAAAATTTGGGACTCTTGAACGTCATTGGCTTGTCTCTTTTCGATTTCAGTTAAAGGGCCAAGCTACTGGAAAGACTCTCAACGCATGCAGCCGTGAACGATGCAGCGCATAGCCTCCATCATCGAAACGAGCATCCATCATCGGATGCGACCGAGCAGGCTTTGACGAACCTAGACTGCCTCGATCGGTGTGGCGGGTCACTCGGTTTTCACAAAGTCGGGGCAAACCGCTCGGTCCGCACAGGAAAATGATCAGTTAACAGCTAGACCTGCTCAATTAGTGTGCATGTGCAGCAATCTAATCGTCTTTCGAATTGCCGCGCCCCATATTCAGCATCGGACTTTAAATTTGAAGCCTTCGAAGTATAAAACTTGTGCCTCCGGATTAGGATGTACCATTTGCCGGATTTGAGTTTCCATATGCCCGCCATTCCAAATCTGCTCCATCATCAATTTGTGCGGGCTGCCCGCACACCCGACTCGAACATTGAGGTGAGATATCGCGAAGGTCGCTGCGCAATAGTGAGAAGTTCTGCATACGCATTCTCCTTTGGCGCTTTTAGGGCACGCAACAAATGCTGAAAAATCAAGACTATACGTTTTCAGTCGCCCCTATGATGGACTGGACGGACCGGCATTGCCGAGCGTTTCATCGCGTCTTGTCCAAGCGCGCTTTACTGTGGACAGAAATGGTCACAGCGGACGCCGTCATTCACGGTGATCGCGAGCGCTTGATTGGTTTTTCAGATCAAGAACATCCAGTCGTTCTGCAGCTGGGCGGCAATGAACCGGCCAAGATGGCGGAAGCGGCGCGGGTGGCCGAAGCGTTTGGCTATGATGAGGTAAACATCAATTGCGGGTGTCCGTCCGACCGGGTGCAGTCAGGTGCGTTTGGTGCCTGCCTGATGCGGGAACCGGAAACCGTCGCAGCATGCGTGCGCGCAATGCAGGACGCGGTATCAATCCCGGTCACCGTCAAATGCCGGATCGCGATCGACGAAGACCCGGAGCGCGAGACGCTGTTTCGATTTGTCGACACCATCGCTGATGCCGGTGCGCGGGTGTTCACGGTTCATGCGCGAAAAGCCTGGCTAAAAGGGCTAAGCCCCAAGGAAAATCGAGAGATTCCGCCGCTTAACTATGAGCTTGTTGCGACGCTGAAAGACGAACGGCGCGATTTGCAGATCATCCTGAATGGCGGCATCAAAACGCTGGACGCCTGTTCGGAGCAGCTCGATGTGTTTGATGGTGTGATGCTGGGGCGTGCGGCTTATCAGACCCCGGCTTTGCTCGGGGCGGTGGACCAGGCCTTGTTTGAGTCTGGCGCGGCCATCGTTTCGCCATTTGATGCCGTCCGTGATTATCGGCCCTATATCCAGGCGCAACTGGCGGAAGGCCAGCGTCTATCGTCGATCACACGACACATGTTGGGTCTGTTCAATGGCATGCCGGGCGCGCGACAATGGCGCTGGACACTGAGCGAAAAAGCCCCTAAACCGGGCGCGGATATGTCTGTCCTGGATGAGGCGCTCAAAGCGGTTGAACTGAACGCGCTCGCTTGTTGACCGAGGATCTACCGGCTACACAAATCGCCTGCAATTAAAGGGGATTTCAATGGCAGGATTATTGGATTTATTGACCGGCTCGCAAGCGCAACCGGCAAAGCAACAGCTGGGGCAGCAATTCGGGCTCAGCGATGACATGACTCAGCAAGCCATGGCGGCGCTCATTCCGGCCCTGGCCGCGGGGCTGAAATCAAATGCGAGTAAGCCGGGCGGTGCTGAGG
>JBCCZH010000007.1:0-23729 GCA_039188075.1 Pseudomonadota bacterium | reverse complement strand
TCGGCCCAGTAATTCTGCAGGCGCAGGATCAGGTCCTGAAAGGAGTTCGGTTTGTCTCTGGCAATTGGGGCGGTCATGATTGAAGGCGTTCCAAAAAACTGTCGCGCTCCGCCTACTCCGGTCTGCGGCTTGGGGCAAGCAGTCGGGGCGTTCTAATCCCAGTCAATGCCCGCGCCCTCCTGTTGCAGGCCGAGCGCCCAATCGGTGCGCGGTCCGCCTTTCTCGACATAAAGGTAACGTGCTGGCAACAGTCGCATCGGTCCGGATCGAAGCGCCTTGCGGGCCTTGACCAGAACCCGTTTGGCGTCCGTCCCGGGATAGGAATGGACCGGCAAGACGGCAATCTCACCGCTTTGGCGCTCAAGCACAGCGAGAATGCGGGCCAGGTCTGCCGCCCGATGGACCATCACGAACGTCCCTTTCGGGCGCAGTGCGAACAACATGGCATTGATCCAGTCTTTCAGCGGTACACTCTCAAGATACGCGCCATCCTTGCCCGGCCCCGGCGCCGGAATCGTGCCGGATTCAAAAAACGGCGGGTTTGAGAAGACCAGATCGAACCGGTTTTGCCAGTCTTTAGGCACTTCAGCCGCGCTGCCTTCGACCACTTGAACGCGCGCCTCAAATCGGTTCGCCGCAATCCCGCGGCGGGACAGGTCGACCATAATCGGATCGATTTCGAGGCCCGTCATGCGGGCTGCCGACAATCGCGCCACCGCAGGCAGCAAGGTGCCGCCAGCGCCACTGCCCAGTTCCAGACCCTCGCCAGACAAGGTGTCATCTAGGGCTGCGGCCAGTAAAACACTATCCGTGCCAGCCCTAAACCCTTGTTTAGGTTGAAAAACCTTGACGCGCCCGCCGAGAAATTCGTCGCACGTTGCGTCCGTCACGCATCTTTCTCCACCTCGCGAAGGATGAATCTGGCCCGGCTGGCGAGGTCGGCCCGCACGGTGATGCGGATGGGCACCATTGGGCCGCGGCCATCAATCATCGCGGTATGCTCATCCAGGACAAAGGGTTCAATGCCTTCTTCCGAGAGCAGATGCTTGATATAGGACAGTTTCACCAGGTCATTGGTTCGAAACACTTCTTCCAAGATTTTTCTCCAAATCGTCGCATGCGGTCGCATACCGCAGCTGTATGCCATCAATTTTGCGCTAACTGTATGGATAGAAGCGGAAAAGTGGAATAGGACTCCTGGCGTGACTGCGCAAACCAATCCCTCCCAAGCTGACCGGTTCGCAAATATTGTCGAGCGCATGCAAAGCATGCTTTCGGAAGATTTGGCGGCCACCGAAGCCTTGCTGATTGAACGGGCGAAAAGCCCGGTCGATGTCATTCCCGATTTGTCCGGATACATTGTCTCGGCCGGCGGCAAGCGTCTGCGTCCAATGATTACTTTGATTGCGGCGCATGCTTGCGGCGGTACCAATCCCGGAACGCACGCCCTCGCGACAGCCGTGGAATTCATCCACACAGCGACCCTGCTGCACGATGACGTGGTCGATGATAGCGACCTGCGTCGCGGCAAGAAAGCCGCCAAGAATGTCTGGGGCAATAATGCCTCCATCCTGGTCGGCGACTTTCTGTTCGCGCGCGCCTTTACGCTGATGGTGGAAACGGGAAGCCTCGATATCTTGCGGATCCTGTCCACGGCATCATCCGTCATCGCCGAAGGCGAAGTGCACCAATTGGCCGCGGCATCCCGCACCGATCTGCCGACAGAAGAATATCTGGCCATCATCGAAGCCAAGACTGCAGCTTTGTTCGAAGCCGCTGCCGAAGCCGGCGCCCTGTCTGCGGGGACAGAGAATACAGACCATGCGGCTGCCCTCGCCGCTTATGGCAAGAATCTCGGCCTCGCCTTCCAGATCATTGATGATGCGCTTGATTATGGCGGCACGACTTCAGTCATTGGCAAATCGGTTGGCGATGACTTTCGCGAAGGCAAAACCACCTTGCCGGTGATCATTGCCCGTCGCCGCGGCAGCGCCGATGATCACGCCTTCTGGGACCGCGCGCTGAATGTCGACACGCAGGCCGAAGGCGACCTTGCTCATGCGATCTATCTGATCCGTTCGACGGGCGCCGCAGATGCGACCGTCAGCGAAGCCCGCGCTTATGCCGATCTCGCCAAGGCCGCGCTGCGCGATCTGCCTGAGAGCGAATGGACGCTGGCCTTGAGTGATCTGGCCGATTTCTGTGTCAGCCGGGCGCACTGATCGGGCCCGTGATTTCCGCAAATTAAATGACAGGGTTTTACTTGCCTGAAACCTCTGACGCTGAGACAAAGGCGTTATGTGGCGTGCGTTCGTATTCTCTGCTTCCTGCCTGGCGCTGTCAGCTTGCGCCTCGGTGAATAATGGGCGCGCGCCGGCCCTACTCGAACAGGCCGAAGCCGCAACCAAGCTACGCAGCGATATCGAAACCCTGACCACTTATGCCGTCGCCAAGTATGCCGGCTATACCGAGGACGCAGATACCGCCGCCCGAAACTATTCCCGCCTGTTGCGCACCGTACAGGATGATCCCTGGCTCGCTGAGCAAGGCATTTTCGCTGTACTCAGAATTGGTGAGGTCGAACGCGCCATAGCGCTCGCGGAGCGGCTGCCGGCGGAGACGCTGGTTCAAACCGAATTACCGAGATTGCTGCTTGCTGTGGACGCCCTCAAACAGGATGAGCGGGATCGCGCGCTATCTCACCTCACGACGCCGTGGAGCAATGATTATCACGCCATGCTGGCGCGCAGCCTCGCGGCCTGGAGCGTGCTGGAAGACGATCCGAGCGCAGCGGTCAATTTGCAGCAATTCGCTGGCGGTGAAGAAGGTCTGTTCGCCCTGATGGGTCAAACCCTGGGTGCGATCATGCGCGCCAATATTGGCGATGTGGAAGGCGCTCGGACCGATCTTGCCAGCCTGTGGGATGTCAATGCGCGTCTGGCGCTGGGCGTCGAAATGGAAGCGCGTCTGATCGCCCTGGAGGGCGACATGGATCTGGCACTCCGTCGTCTGGCGACGTTCCGACAGGATGTCGGACGCCACCCCGCCCTGACCGCTCTGAAACAGGAAATTGAAAGCGGCGAGATCGCACCGCCACCCGTCTATACTGCGGCAGAGGGTACAGCCCTCGCATTCTATATCGCCACCGCGCCGCAAGCCAATCAGACTTATGGCGACGTGGCGGCGGTCTATTTCGCGATGGCCGTCTATCTCGACCCAGATCTGGATTCCGCCAAGGCGCTGTGGGCCGATACGCTGGACCGGGCCGATCGGAGGTCGGAAGCGATCGCGCTGCTGGAATCGATTCCTGAGACCTCGATCCATCATACCAGTGCGCAAGGGCAGCTCGCCTGGGCGTTGCGCCGCGAGGATCGCAATAATGAGGCGTTGAAGATTGCGCGCGAAACCCTGGCGCGAACGGATGATCGCAACATTCGCATTCAGTTGGCCGATCTATTGCAATCGCTCGATCGCGACGGCGAAGCGGAAGCCACCTTCTCTGATGTGATCGAATCTGACGAAGCGATGGGCGAGTATGACTGGCGCATCTATTTCGCCCGTGGCGGGGCGCGCGAACGCCTCGGCGAATGGCCGCGCGCAGAGAATGATTTGCAGACCGCGATGAACCTCAATCCAAATGATCCGACGATCATGAATTATCTCGGCTATAGCTGGATCGATCGCGGCATCAATCTGCAAGCCGGGCTCGACCTGATTCAGGATGCACTGCGCCTCGATCCGGAGAGTGGTGCGATTACGGACAGCCTTGGTTGGGCCTATTACAAATTGGGCAATTATGAGCGCGCCATATTCTATCTCGAACGCGCGACAGAGCTGGCGCCCGATATTAGCGAAATCCTCGATCATCTTGGCGACGCTTACTGGCAAGTCGGCAGATTCAAGGAAGCTGGCTTTCAATGGGAGCGCGCTTTGAAATATGCGACGGGTGAGGCCGAGATAGATCTGCTCGAGAAAAAGCTCGAAAGCGGACTCGCCATGTTGCAGGCAGCAACCGATGATGGCACCCCGGCCTATCCATGACTCGCCTTTCCGAACACGCGCCGGCCAAAATCAACTTATCTCTCCATGTCGGTCCGCCGAATGAGAATGAGCGACACAATCTGGTATCGCTGGTGACCTTTGCCGATACGGACGCGGCAGACATTTTGACGGCTGAACCCGCGACCCATTTCAGTCTCGCAGTCGATGGCCCGTTCGCGCGTGAATCCGGTCCGGCAAAGAATAACCTGGTTTTGAAAGCCGCCCGCGCCATGAATGATGCGCTGGATGGCAATGCGCCGCCGCTCGCATTTCGTCTCCAGAAGAAACTGCCTTGCGCCGCAGGAATTGGCGGCGGCTCGGCAGATGCCGGGGCTGCCTTGCGATTGATCGTTCGGGCCCATGGCGGTGAGACAGCCCAGACCATGGCAGAAGCCGTGGCCCCGCTGCTCGGCGGCGATGTGCTGGCTTGTTTTCGCAATTTTCCCGGATTCATGACCGGCGAAGGCGAAACGTTTGAACCGGTGCTGAGTGTCCCACGTCTGCCGGCGCTCCTGGTCAATCCCGGCATTGCGTGCCCGACGGGTGCAGTTTTTAAAGCCTATGACGAGGTGGCGCCGGACGTCATTCCGGAACATCCACCCTTACCTGACAACCGCACAGCCTTGCGAGCCTTTGTCAGCTGGCTGAATGACAATACACGCAACAGCCTGCAATCGCCGGCGATGAGCATGCACCCTGAAATCACCAAGGTCCTGGCCGCCCTACAATCGCTGATGGGTGTGCGCATGGCACGCATGTCTGGCTCTGGCGCCACCTGCTTTGCGCTGTTTGAAGGCATGGAACAGGCCGAAGCCGCAGCGGACAGCCTGGCTCGGCAATACCCTGACTGGTGGATTCAGTCCTCCTTGCTTGGGGGCGCTTAATGGCGTGGCACGTCTGGCTGTTAAGCGCGGCCTTTGCAGCCATCAGTTTTGCCGTGGCCTTGGTGGCCTGCCGTGCAGTAATGAAACTCAAGGTGGTTGATGCGCCGGACGGCGCGCGCAAAACCCAGACCCACGCCGTGCCCCGGCTGGGCGGCGTCGCGATTTTCGCGGGCGCGGTCCTGGGTGGATGTGTTGGACTATTTGTATTGGCCGCGGCTTACGGAATCAGCCCGGTTCAGGTGATCACTATTCATTGGCAGGAAATGAGCGCCGGCGATGCCACCCTCCTTCTCGCGCTCGCTTTTACCGCCACCGCATTTCTGATTGGTCTTTGGGACGATCTCCAGACCGCCAATACCAAAGCGAAGCTCGTTATGTTCGCTGTGGTCTGTATCGCAGTGGCCGCGCTGGGACTGACCCCGGCGGCTCTACCCACACCCTGGGGGGAACTCGCATCGCCTGGCCTGATGATTGCCGGCAGCGCCCTCTGGCTCCTGGTCTTCACAAATGCCGCCAATTTCATGGATGGCTCAAACGGGTTGGCGATTGGCTCGATCGCAATCATGCTCGCAGCGCTCGCCATGACCGGGATTGCCGCAGGAGCCTTTGTTTTCAGTGTCTGGTGGTTCCCCGTCTTCGGCGCTGTGGCCGGCTTTATGATGCATAATCTGCGCGGTCAGCTCTATGCCGGCGATGCTGGCGCCCTGGCCCTTGGCGGTCTGTTCGCCAGTCTGGGCCTGATGGCCGGTCTGGAGGTCTGGACGGTGGCAACCTTCGCATTGCCATTCCTGATCGATGTGTTGCTGACCCTGGCCTGGCGGACCAAGCATGGGCGCAACCTGCTCGACGCGCATCTGGACCATGCCTATCAACGCCTGATCCATAGCGGCTGGAGCCACTTTGAAGCGGCGCTGCTCTATTGGGGGCTTTCGGTGACGGCAGGGGTGCTAGCCTATATTGGCGCGCAGGCGGGCGGCGCTGCGCCATTCCTGATTTTCTGGACGCTAACCGGGGCCGGCACCCTGCTCTGGCTGATCCATCGGCGCACCGCCAAGCGAAACAATCTCGCGCACTAGGCCATCGGTGCCATAAGTCTGAGCTTTCAGGTTCGGCCGACACGACCAGGCCACCGGCACCAGCAACAAGACCATGACAGCGCCCGCGATCGTCGCCTGGACCCCGCCTTTCCCTGTCATGTTTGTCAGCCCGACATAGACCAGGAAAATCCCGAGCAGACTTCCGGCAATGCCAAGAATGAACAAAGCCGTGCGCCAGGGCGCGGAATAGCCATGCTTGATCTGCAAGCCCGGATTCACGCGTTCCAGGCCTTGCGCCACCGCGATGATGAGCGCGAAAAACTCTTCCCGCGCGCCGCCCGTATCGGTGTACTCAATTTTGGTAACCCCGGTTTCGGAGGTCAGGTGCAGCCAGGCGCTGCGCGTACCGCGATAGGTCACCGTGTTCCAGTTTGCGCCAGTCACATCAGCAAGATTGAGCGCATTGGCGCCGCCGCGGCGCATCAGGTGATCATCCTTGATCGCCCAGGTCTGAGTCTTGCGAACCGGCGCTGGCTTGAAACTGTATTCACGCATCAGCGCCTCACGGATCACATATTCGGATAGGCCGGACCACCGCCGCCTTCAGGCGTGACCCAATTGATGTTCTGGTTGGGGTCCTTGATATCGCAAGTCTTGCAGTGAATGCAGTTTTGCGAGTTGATCTGGAAGCGTGGCGGCTGGCCATCTTCCTCAACCCATTCATACACACCGGCCGGGCAATAGCGCTGAGATGGTCCGAGAAAGACGTCGAATTCAGACGATTTTTGCAGCGCTGGATCGGCGACTTTCAAATGTTTCGGCTGATCTTCGGCATGATATGTGTTGGTGAAGGAGACATTGGTCAGCTTGTCAAAGCTGAGCACACCGTCCGGCTTCGGGTATTCGATTGGTTTGCAGTCGCTTGCAGGCTTCAAATACTTGTGGTCCGCCTTGCCATGCTTGAGCTGCGGAATGTAGCCGAACCCGACCAGATAGCGCATCCACATGTCCGGCATGCCGAGCACAGCGCCGGGCATGGTGCCAAAGCGCGACATGAGCGGCTTCACATTGCGCACGCGCGCAAGATCGGTCCAGACCCAGCTATCGCGCACAGCTTGCTGATACCCTTCAAGTTTGTCAGACGCGCGGCCAGCGCGCATCGCCTCAACGGCTTGTTCGGCCGCCAGCATCCCTGTCTTCATGGCATTATGCGTGCCCTTGATCCGCGGCAGGTTCACGAAACCGGCCGAACAGCCGATCAGCGCGCCGCCCGGGAAGGCGAGGCGCGGAATGGACTGAATGCCGCCAGACGTGATCGCCCGGGCGCCATAAGCCTCGCGCTTGCCCCCCTTGAGGAATTTCGAAATATCGTCGTGATGCTTGTAGCGCTGGAACTCGTCATAGGGTGACAGATGCGGGTTCTTGTAATTCAGGTGAACCACATAGCCGACCGAGACATAATTCTCGCCGCCTTCAGAGAAGTGATAGAGGAAGCCGCCGCCGCTGCCATCTTTCTCTTTCACTGGCCAACCGAATGTGTGCTGCACAAAGCCCGCGCTGAATTCCGGATGATCGGCGGGGACTTTCCAGACCTCTTTCAATCCGATGCCATATTTCTGCGGATCGCACTCAGCTTCAAGATTGTATTTCGCTTTGACTTCCTTGGTCAGCGAGCCGCGCGCGCCTTCCGCGAACAGGACATATTTGCCGAGCAATTCCATGCCTGGCTCATAATCCGATTTATGGGTACCATCTTCGGCAATGCCCATGACGCCAGCGACCACGCCTCGGACTTCGCCCTTATCACCATAAACGACTTCCGACGCAGCAAAGCCGGGGAAGACCTGCACTTCCAGCTCTTCGGCCCGCTCACCCAACCAGCGGCAGACATTGGCCAGTGAGCCAATATAGCAGCCATGATTGTGCATGAAGGGCGGGAAGGCAAAAGTCGGCATCGCCATGGATCCATTCGGTCCAAGCAGCTTGTACGTATCCGCGTTCACTTCGTTGCGAATCGGACGGTCATCGCGGGTGCGCCAGTCCGGGATCAGTTCATCCAGCGCTTTCGGGTCGAGCACCAGGCCTGAAAGAATATGCGCGCCAATCTCGCCGCCTTTTTCCAGGACGACGACTTCCAGCTCTTCACCCGCCTCATTGGCCAGCTGTTTGGCGCGGATCGCCGCGGCCAGGCCTGCAGGGCCGCCGCCGACAATCACCAGGTCAAATTCCATAGACTCGCGTTCGCTCATCAAAAGTCTCCCAAAAACTGGCGCTTCGACTTGCGCGCCATGTTCGTCTATTCCACTATCTGACCACCTCTTTAGCCAAAGTTTACAAGGTCTCAATGCCGCAAAATGCCTCTGCCGCAGCGTTAAAGGCGCTCACCGAGTGGTGGGAGGAGATGGGAGTCGCAGTCGATCAGGCTGAAATTGCGGCTGTGATGAAGGCACAGCAAAGCTCGCTCATCCCCGCGCAGGCGCGGAACTCTGACGCACAAACACCCGATTCTGCCGCGCAAGATTCTCGCCTCCGCGGAAATGAGCGAGGATCCAGACGCCGCAATCAGAATAAAACCCTGACCGACTGGATCGCCGAAGCCGGGGCTCGGGCCGCCAGCGCTGATTCGCTGGAAAGCCTGAAAACCGCGATTGAAGGCTTTGACGGGTGCCCGCTAAAGCAGCTTTGCGAAAAAACCGTGGTCTATGATGGCACGCTCGGCGCCCCGGTCATGGTGCTGGGCGAAGGGCCGGGGGGTCAGGAAGACCGGATCGGCCTGCCCTTTGTCGGCAAGGCCGGGCAATTGCTCGACAAGATGCTGGCGGCCATCGGGCTCGATCGAAAGACCAATACGTTCATTTCAAACGTCAATTACTGGCGCCCGCCCGGCAATCGCAACCCGGAAGCGGATGAGCTCGCGGTCTGTCGTCCATTCGTCAATCGCATGGTCGATCTGGCACAGCCGAAAATCATCATCGCCACGGGTGGCGTGGCCGCCAAGAGCCTGCTGGACACCAAGACCGGCATCATGCGCCTGCGGGGTTCCGAACGTCCGTTCGAGACGCCCGCGGGCACAAGCGTACCCCTGGTGCCGATGTTTCACCCTGCCTATCTGTTGCGCCGTCCACAGGACAAGAGCCGGGCCTGGCGCGATCTATTGCTGGTCCAGGCGCGGCTGAAAGAGATGGGCGTGAGCCTGTAAATGCCCGCGCCGCTCTCCATCATCATCCCCGCGTTGGATGCGGAGGCGGTCCTTCCGCATTGCCTCGCCTCGCTCATGCCAGGCCTGGAAGCCGGACTTATTCGCGAGGTCATTCTGGTCGATGGCGGCAGCGAGGACCAAACGCGCCGTCTGGCGGAAGGCGCCGGCGCCACTGTGCTGACGGCGCCTGAGCAGGGCCGCGCCGCGCAGCTGCGCCATGGCTTTGACCATGCCCGTGGCGACTGGCTCCTGTTTCTTCATGCGGACACCGCCCTGTCGCGCGACTGGGCCGAGCGGGCCAAGACTCACATCACCGACCGCAAGGACAAGGCGGCGACCTTCACGCTCGCTTATCGGTCCGATCACCCGATGGCGAAAGTCGTCGCGCGGCGCGCCAATTGGCGGGCAAGGACGCTGGGGCTGCCCTATGGCGATCAGGGCCTGCTTATCTCGCGCAAACTGTATACCGAGATTGGCGGCTATGCTGACACGCCCTTCATGGAAGATGTCCAGATCATTCGTGCGCTCGGCAAGAAACGCCTCACTTTGCTATCGGCGGAAGCCCGTACGGATGCGTCGAAATATGACCGCGATGGCTGGCGCAAGCGCAGTTGGCGCAATGCTTATCTGATCACACGATATTTGCTTGGCGCCAAACCGGAATCTCTGGCTAAACTGTACAAATAGACGCGGAACCGAAAGGCGAGGAGCTGCAGACATGTCGCTAGACGCAAGCTGGGACGAGGAATTGGAAGCGGGCTATATCTATTTGCCGGATCATCCCGGCGCCGGCACGCCGGGCTGTGTGGTCCGGTCGATTGATGTCTTCGCGCTCGACGAGCGCCTGCGCGGCATGCAGGTCATTCTCGACATTGATGACAAGGACCGCGTGATTGGCATTGAGGTGCTGCGATGAAACGTGCTCAGGTCCTGATCTTTGCCAAGCCGCCGCGCATCGGTCTGGCCAAGACGCGCCTCGCCAAAAGCCTTGGCTCGAGCGTCGCAGCCCGCCGGATCGCGACGGCCCTGCAGGCCAAGACTTTGCGGGCGAGCCTGCGCGGCCCCTGGGATACGATCCTGTACACGGCGCCGGACCACGAGTTGGACAATTCGCTTGGCGGCATCTGGCCCGCGCATCTTGAACGCCGCAGCCAGGGGTCTGGCCATCTCGGCGATCGCTTGAGCAAGGGCTTGCGCGAGGCGCCGGCTGGTCCCGTCCTATTCATTGGCAGCGATGCGCCTGACATTTCCACCGCCTTGTTGCGCGAGGCCGTGCGCGCCTTGAGCCGTCATGATGCCGTATTCGGACCGGCGCCGGATGGCGGCTTCTGGTTGTTCGGGCTGAACAAAAGCGCGCGCACCAAAAGCCCGTTCTACAATGTCCGCTGGTCTGGTCCGCACGCGATGGAAGATGTCTGGGCAAACTTGCCGGAGACGGCCAGGATCGCAGTGCTCCCACAATTGATCGACATTGATGACGCCAAGGACTGGGACATTTGGCATGGCCGTCATGATGCCGAAGTCGAAGCGCATACCGAAGCACAAACGCATACGGCGCCGGCGAATGTGAAGCCTGGCTTCTTTTCAAGACTGTTCAAAAGCCGCTAGCCCAGTCTGAGTGCACACCAATCCGGCTTCTTGCTCAAGGCTTTACGGCCCTTGTGCGGCCAGTCTCCGAGATGCCCGGCCGCCTTGCCCGCCTCGGCGACGTCCTGGCCATTGGCCGACAGCGTGATGACTTCACGCTCATAACGGTCCTTGCCAGAACTGCTGGTAATGACGAGGTCTGCATTGCGAGTCAGTTCGACCATGAATTCCTTGGCGTCATAGCCGAGCTCGCGCTCAAACTCACATTTTGCGCCACCTCGGGCCCCAACGCCGCCCGTCTCGGGGGCATCAACATTGGCGAGCCGGAATTTCATGCCATCGATCCGGCCGCTATCCCCATCCGACCAGTAAATGGAGGTGCCCGCCGACACGGGATTGGTCTGCGCGAGCGGGTCTGCACAACAGGCCAAAACGGCAAACAGAGGTAGCAAAGCGTGTTTCACACGCGTTGATTGAAACGATTCGGAGAATCCCGGGAGGGGTTAGTCCTTTGGGGTAATCCAGCCCAGGTCCTTGGCCGCGCTATACAAGGCCCAACCGCCTAAGCCCAGCGGCACCAGCGCTTCTGGACGGAAGCCTAGCAACAAGGGCAATCCGACGGAAAATACAAAGATAAAGCCGATGAACAGGCGAATCCCGATCAGGAAATAGTTGCGCGCGGTACTGGCCGCCGAACCAATCTCTCGAAAAGGCATGATCTTCCCCTAGACTTCAGACTTCAAACCCTAGCAAATTGAAGTTTCGGTGATTTTGCCGGGAAGCTTGAAATTCAATCGGTTTGGGACAGCATCGCGCATGACAAAACTCTTGATCGTCTATCATTCCCGGACGGGGGGCGCGCGGCAAATGGCGGAAGCGGCCTGGCAGGCGGCCAAGACGGAAACCGAGACGATCTTGCAGCCAGCTGGTGAAACCTCGCCTGAGCACATGCTGGCGGCGGATGGCTATCTGTTCGTGGCGCCAGAGAATCTTGCGGCGCTGTCCGGAGCGATGAAGGAATTCTTCGATCGCTGCTATTATCCGGTCCTCGGCAAGATTGAGGGGCGACCTTATGCGCAGATGATTTGTGCCGGGTCGGATGGAGAAAACGCCGTACGCCAGACCGCGCGCATTGCCACGGGCTGGCGGCTGAAAGCGGTCCACGAGCCTGTGATTATCTGCACGCATGCCCAGACCGAAGCTGAAATCCTCGCGCCGAAACAGATTGCAGAAACCGATCTTGAAACGTGCCGAACCATCGGCACGACCCTGGCGGCGGGTCTGGCCATGGGCGTGTTCTGAGCGGTCGCTATTTCTTCCCGCCTGGTGGCATGGCGGAGACAAAGGCAAAGCCCTCATCCAGCAGCGCGGTTACCAGACCATCCTCTGCCAGCATCTGATCCGTCAGACAGACATAGTCGCGCATGGTCGCGCCATAAGACTTGAACGGGCCGGCGCCATACGCCTCCAGCAAGGCTTGCTGGCGCGGCTTCGGCAAGCGGATGCCGAGCTGATCATCCTTGTTGATCTGCGAAAACATATGCCCGTTGGCGGACGTATAGGGATTGGCCTTGCCCTTTCGCTCATACCGGCCCGACGCGGTAATCGCGCGCTCAAACAGGGTGATTAGGTCGGTACGGTCCATGTCAGGCCTCCGGGATCGGAACTAGCCTCTTCTTTTCGACCCAGTCGCGACAAATTCCAAGCCCGCATCAAAGGCGGTCTGCCAGACCACACGGGCAAATCGGTTCAGGCCGATGCGGGACGCCTTGATCTTTACGATCGGCGGCAGTGTACCGCGATTGCGAAATCGGATGCGTGCGCCAGAGGATGAGACGTCGAGGATAATCCCTTCGCGCACCGCGCCGGCCTGCGAGTAGACCCCGCAAACACACCACACGCCCTTGCGCGGGGCGCGTCTGTTCTCGCGGCGGGGACGAAGCACAGGGATGGGCAATGGAGACGTCGAGCTGGTCGCACGCTCCAGATCCACTTTCAGTTTCTTCTTCGACTTGGACGAAAACATCTCTGTGACTACTTGTTCAGCCACAAATTTTAAGACATCTCTCGTTAAGGTTGAATTACTGGCACAAAAAAGCCCTGCAATCTGTCCGCAGAGCTTTGTTTTTATTGGTTTTATCTGAATTTAGCCAGATTTCATTTCATCAAACGGAATATCCTTATCGACCCGCACATCCTGCGGCAGGCCGAGCACGCGCTCGGCGATAATATTCTTGAGAATCTCATCGGTTCCGCCGGCAATGCGCAGGCCAGGTGCCCACATGAAGCTTTGCTGGAACAAACCGTCAGCCGGCATTTCGTCGCCGGTCATCAGGCCATAATGGTCCTGCATCTCGATCGCCGAGTTGCAGATATCCTGCAACTGATTGGCTGTGATGATCTTGCCGATGGAGTTTTCCGGACCCGGCGTCTGCCCTTTGGACAGCGCGGTTTGCGTCCGCAATTTGGTCAGCTTGTAGCCTTGTGCCGCCACATACCAATCCGCCAGATTGTCCCGGAAGGCAGCGTCGCTCATGGTCCCCGCCTGTTTGGCATAGTCCATGATTTCTGACCAATCCGGCCCCGGGGATCCACCCACGGCCAGGCGTTCATTCATCAGCGTCACGATCGCCACTTTCCAGCCCTGACCGACCTCGCCCAGTCGATCACTGTCCGGAATGCGGACATCGGTGAAATAGACTTCGTTAAACTCGCGCCCGCCAGAGGCCTGGTGGATCGGGCGGGCTTCGACGCCTTGCTGTTTCATGTTCACGATGAACATGGTCAGGCCCTTATGCTTGGCCGCTTTCGGATCGGTGCGAACGAGCAGAATGCCGTAATCGGAGTAATGCGCGCCGGACGTCCAGACTTTCTGGCCATTGATCACCCACTCATCACCATCCTTGACCGCGCGGGTCTTGAGACCAGCCACATCGGACCCGGCAGACGGTTCAGAGAAGAGCTGACACCAGATCTCCTCGCCCGTCAGCGCCTTCTGGACGTAGCGCTGTTTGTGCTCGTCTGAGCCGAACGCGATGACGGTTGGAATGCACATGCCAAGGCCAATCGTGAACGGGCCGCCCGGGGAGTCAAACTTGCTCTCCTCCTGGCCCCAGATCACCTGCTGCATCGGCGTACCGCCGCGACCACCCATCTCCTTGGGCCAGGTAATCTTGGCATAGCCGGCCTTGGCTTTCTCAGCTTGCCACTTTTTGGCTTGCTTCATGAAGTCCTCGCCAGACACACGCTGGCGCAGGGGCTGGGCGCCTTTTGGCTCCAGATGCTGTTCCAGGAAGGTGCGCGCTTCGGCGCGGAATTCGGCTTCTTCGGGGGTATCGTTGAAATCCATCTTTGTCTCTCCGTTCCCTAGGCCGCGTTCTTGAGTTCAAGCGCGCGGACCAATTTCTCTTTCCAAACCTTTGGCGCGCCCGCCTGCACGGCGAGCAGCTTGGCTCTGCGATAGAAGAGATGGCAATCCACCTCCCAGGTAAAGCCCATACCACCATGGGTTTGGATATTCTCTTTTGACGCGTACCAGTAGGCTTCACTTGCCGCTAAACGAGCAGCCGCCGCCGCTTCTGGCAGCTCTGCCGCATCGGTCGACACGGCCCAGGCGCCATAATAGCAATTCGAGCGCGCCACTTCGTTTTTGACATACATGTCGGCGAGCTTGTGCTTGATCGCCTGATTGCCGCCAATCGGGCGGCCAAAGGCATAGCGTTCCTTGGCATAATCAGTCGCCATTTCGAGACAGCGCGTGGCGCCGCCCAATTGCTCAAAGGCCAGGAAAATCGCTGCCCGGTTCATGATCGCATCATGCAGATCGCCGCCCTCACCGGCTGCGCCAAGGCGTTCGCCTGCGGCGCCATCAAAGGTGATTTCGGCATGGCTGCGCGTGGGTTCGAGCGTTTTCACGGCTTTGCGAGAGACGCCCGCGCCGTTCAGGTCGACCAGAACCAGGCTGGCCCCGCTGCCTTCCTTGGCCAGGACGATGGCATGCGTTGCGATATCGCCATCCGTGACCGGGACTTTCGTGCCTGACACCTTGCTGCCATCGAAAGAGACCGACAGTTTGGCCGGATCCGGGTTGCCCGGGCCTTCGCTGGCTGCATAGCAGCCAATGACATCGCCGCTCGCGACGCCTGGCAGAACTGCGCCTTTTTGCGCCTCGCTGCCGGCAATCATCAGGCCTTCGGCGAAGAAATAGACGCTGCTCGCGAAGGGAACCGGCGCCAGCGCGCGGCCCATTTCCTCGGCCAGCACACACAATTCCAGCGCGCCGAGGCCGAGCCCACCATGCGCTTCCGGAATGGCTGTGCCGAGCCAGCCCATCTCAACCACCTTTTGCCACACACCTTCATGGTGGCTCTTGTCATCATCATTCAAAACCTCGCGAACGTGCTGCGTGGTGCATTCTCCGTCGAGGAATTTGCGCGCTTCGTTCCCGAGGAATTTTTGATCATCGGAAAAATCAAAATTCATGGCCCGTCCGGCCTCCCTGTCATTTCTTATGGCACAGACAATAGCGCGGTTGACGTGCACGGAAACCCGTGACGCCACGGTAGGCTAACACAGGGAAAATTCAGTCGAACTCAAACCCTGGATTGCAAGCGCTGTCGGGATGTCTACATGGGATAGAACAGGTTCAAGAAAGGCTCTTTCCATGCGCACTGAAACGCCAGTTCAAATCAAGCTTTCAGATTATCAGCCCTACCCGTTCGCGATGGATGAGGTTGAGCTGACCTTTGAACTCGCACCCAGCGCCACCAAAGTACATACCAAAATGGCGGTGCGGAGACTGGCGGAAGGTCCGCTGAAACTGGACGGGGTAGAGCTGAAACTGGACGACGTGCACCTCAATGGCGCCGAGCTTGAGCCGGACGCCTATGAGCTCTCAGACGAGAGTCTGACCCTGAAAGATCTGCCGGACTCATTCACGCTCGAAACCTCGGTCACCATCGACCCGTCGGCAAATACGGCGCTTTCAGGCCTGTACATTTCCGGCGACCGGTTTTGCACGCAGTGCGAGAGCGTCGGCTTCCGCCGCATCACGTTCTGGCCAGACCGTCCGGATGTGATGAGCCGGTTCAAAGTCCGGATTGAGGCCGATAAGGCGACTTATCCGGTCCTTCTCTCGAATGGCACACCCGGCGCCAGCGGTGCCCTTGAAGACGGTCGCCATTTTGCGGAATGGGATGATCCGCATTTGAAGCCGTCTTACCTGTTCGCCCTCTGCGCCGGGGACTATGATATTTATCGCGATACGTTCACGACCATGAATGGCGCCGAGATTGATCTCGCCGTGCATGTCGACAAGGGCGATGGCGACCGCGCCGCCTGGGCCATGGACAGTCTGAAAGCCTCGATGAAATGGGATGAGGACGTCTTCGCCCGTGAATATGATCTTGGCGTGTTCAATATTGTTGCCGTGCGCGATTTCAATTTTGGCGCGATGGAGAATAAGGGCCTGAACATCTTCAATTCGGCTTATGTCCTGGCCGATGAAGCGACCGCTACGGATGCCGACTTTGAAGCGATTGAGAGCATTGTCGGGCACGAATATTTCCATAACTGGACGGGCAATCGCATCACCTGCCGCGACTGGTTCCAGCTCTGCCTGAAAGAAGGCCTGACCGTGTTTCGGGATCAGGAATTCAGCGCCGATCTGCGCTCCCGTCCCGTCCAGCGGATCAAGGATGTCATCCGCCTCCGCGCCCGTCAGTTTGCCGAAGATGCCGGTCCGCTGGCGCATCAGGTCCGCCCGGACAGCTATGCCAGCATCGACAATCTCTACACCGCGACGGTCTATGAGAAAGGCGCGGAACTGATCCGCATGTTGAAAACCATGATTGGCGATGAGGCCTTTGCCAAGGGCATGCAGATCTATTTCGACCGTCATGATGGCGAAGCGACGACGATTGAGCACTTCTACACCTGTTTCGAGGAGGCGAGCGGCGAGTCCCTCTCCGATTTCCGGCGCTGGTATAGCCAGCCCGGGACGCCGACCCTGACCGCGTCTGAAATCTGGGACGAGGATTCCGGCACCCTGACCGTGATGCTGTCGCAATCCAATCCGGAAACACCCGGCAACAGCAAGCCAACCCCGCTGCCCATGCCGCTTCGCGTTGCTGCGTTCAGTGCGGATGGTGAGAAGATTGAAGATTTGACCCTGATGGTTGAAGGCGAAGACACGATCTGGCGCATTGAGGGGCAATCCGCCCGTCCGAAAGTCTCCCTTAATCGCGGCTTTTCGGCTCCGATCCGGCTGGACCACCAGATCAGCGATGCCGAACGCCTGGCGATTGCCAGCCTGGACGATGATCCGTTCAACCAATGGGAGGCGCTTCAGGCGCTGGTCAAACAGGAAATCCTGGCGATTGCGTACAATCAGAAAGCCGAGGCCGATGCGGCCATCGTCGCGGCCCTGGCCGATGCCGTCCGCCGCAATCTCGACGATCCGGCCTTTGCCGCACTGCTGACGCGCTTGCCGGATGTGGGTGAGCTGTTCCTGGAACACATCCCGGCTGATCCAAATGCGCTTGCTGAAGCCCGCAAGTCTGTCCAGCACAGCCTGGCCGAGGCTTTGGTCGAGGATGCCCGTGCCACGCTCGCCAAAGCCTCGCCCGCGCCCTTCCGGCCAGATGCAGAACAATCCGGGTTGCGGGCCTTGCGCAGCGCCTTCATGACCCTGCTCAGCGCTCTGGGCGAGTCTGCCGATGCGGAGCTGAAAAGCCTGTTCGACGCCGCAGATAATATGACGGAAAGCCTGTCCAGCCTGCGGGCGCTGTGCAGTGCGGACGGGCCTGGCAAGGCCGAAGCCCTGCAGGCATTTGAAACCAGGTGGCGCGACAATCCGCTGGTCATGGACAAGTGGTTTGCCGTGCAGGCCTCGACCGGAACAGTGGACGACATCGCTGCCCTGACACAGCATGCGGACTTCGATCTCAGCAATCCAAACCGGGTGCGATCGGTGATTGCGGTGTTCGCGATGCAGAATCTGCGCGCCTTCCACGCCGCCGATGGTTCTGGCTACGCCCTGGTCACTGAGATTATCGAGCGGGCTGACAAGACCAATCCAGCGCTCGCCGCCCGGCTGCTGACCGCGTTTGAGCAATGGAAGTCGCTTGAGCCGCAAGGCCGCGCCGCGGCGGAGCAGGCTTTGAAGCGCTTACAGGCCGTTGATCTGTCCAAAAACGCCTCGGATATCATCACGCGCACATTGGGATAGGCCCCGTTTCAGCGCAAAGAATCGTGCCATTGGTTAACCAATCCTGAACTTTCAGACATGAAACCTGAAAGATGAGCAAGTGCGTCCTGAAGAGACGCCGTAAGAAAGGCGCGGGCTGTGGCACGTCAGAGGACGCAAGCGGCAAAGACAGACAAGGGGGGCCGATCAACATCGCGCCCATCCCTCAGCCTGACCAAAGCGCTGGGTCTGATCATTCTGATTGAGGGGCTCGCGCTCGGCTTCAAATTCTATGATGACCGCCAGCGCCTGATGTCAGCCAAACAGATCGAGGCGCATCGTGAAGCGCTGGCCATTTCGGAACGTGTGACCGGCCATATCAATACGGTTGAGCAAACCCTTCGGCTCGGCTTTCAGGCTGGCTGGACCCCGCAACAGACCGGACGCGCACATCCGGATCTGGAAAGCGTCGTGTCCATGGCGGATGCCTTGACCGCAACGGACGGATCACGCCTCAGACGGGCTGGCGAAACGGCGTCCCAGCTGCTCGCGCAAGGCAAGCTGGCCGGACTGACGACTGAAGGCGATGTGATCATCGTGTTTGACCCGACGGCCAGCGGACCGCGCTTTGGCCTGGTCCCGGCACCGGACTGGCTGCCGGAAGCGCGCGGCAATCGTCAATTCACCCTGCTTTCATCCTATGCCGAAGGCGCAGAACTGTCCGGCCCGGGCGAATTGACGGCGTGTTCGCCGCTCAACAATGCCGACTTGTCCGTCTGCGTCCGCAACGAGTTTTCCGCGGTGTCCCGCGCTGAGATGCTGAGCTTGCTGATCTATGGCCTGCTTCTGCTCGGACCCGCTTTGGCCATTCTCGGCCTGTTTCGCATGTTTGAGCGCCGACGCATCGAATCCGAGAATTTTGAAGGCGAAGCCACCCGCGCCGGCCGGATTCTGAAAACCGTACTGAACCAGGCCAAGGCCGGGTTCTGGTCCTGGAACACCAAGACCAATCAGATCTCAATCAGTGATGAAGCGGCGGAATTACTCGGGCGCGAAGCCGCCTTTGATCTCTCCGTCGATGAATTCCTGCGCTTTGTGCATGATGATCATGTCGAGAGCCTGAAACAGGCGCTGCGCACCATGCAGGAACGCGGTTTTATCTCTCAGGTCTTTGCCAGCAAGGACAAGTCCACCTGGCTCGATATGCGGGCCAAGCCGGATGAATATACCGGCGCGATCAATGGCGTGTTGCAGGATGTCACGGCGACCAAGGTTGCGGTCGCCCGGACGCGCCAGGCAGAAAACCGTTTGCGCACCGCGCTGGAAGGCTTTTCCGGGCCGGTCGCGCTGTGGGATGTTCGTAAACGCCTGATCTACTGGAACCGCGCCTTTGTCCGCGTCTTCGGTCTGGAACCGACGGTGCGGGCCGGCATGGGCTATGACACGGTCATGCTGTCTCAGGCGACCAATATCATTGATCGTCGCCCCAGCATTGAAGGGGACCAGACCGAGATCGTGAAAATCCGCGACGGCACCTGGTTCAAGATTGTTGAACGCTCAACCAAGAGCGGCGGCATGATCACGGTTGGTCTGGATGTCTCAAGCGATGTCCGCAACGAGGTGGAACTGACCAAGCAGCAAGGCCGTTTGCGCAAGCTGGTGGCGGAGCTGGAACGCTCGGAAACGCGGACAGCGGAACTGACCCGCCATCTCAAACTGGAAAAGCAGCGGGCGGAACGCTCGGCCAATTCCAAGAATGCCTTCCTGGCCAATATGAGCCATGAGCTGCGCACACCGCTCAATGCGATTAATGGCTTTTCGGAAATCCTGGTCGGCGAATTGTATGGTCCGCTCGGGGATGAGCGTTACAAGGAATATGCGCAGGACATTCTCGATTCTGGCAAACACTTGCTCGACATGATCACCGACTTGCTCGACATGGCCAAGATCGATGCGGGCAAGATGACGGTCGACCTGCATCCAATCGATATTGTCGACCCGGTCGACGCCGCGATCCGGATGATCCGGCGCAAGGCGGAAGAGAAGAATATCTCGCTCAAACTGGCGGCCAATTCGAACTTGCCTCTCGTCGAGGCCGATCACCGTGCCATTCGTCAGATGATCCTGAACCTGGTCTCGAACGCCATCAAATTTACCGATGAAGGCGGCGAAGTGCGCGTCACGGTCGATCAGAAGGACAAGGAATTGCGCGTCGCCGTTCGCGACAATGGCATTGGCATCCCGCCGGACGCCCTGCCCCGACTGGGCGAACCGTTCGAACAGGTCAGCGACACCCGTGATCGCAATTATGATGGCACCGGCCTTGGCCTGGCGCTGACCAAATCATTTGCGGAGATGCATGGCGGTCGCCTGACCATTGCCAGCGAACAGGGTCGCGGCACGCAGGTCAGCTTCTATTTGCCGGTGCCGGCGCATCAGCAAAACACCTCAACGTCTGCCGCCTAAGAGGCGCCCTGCAAAGTCTCGATCACGAAAAGACTGGCTTGTGATGCACAATCCGATGCCGCCGCGCGTAAGGCCAGGGCACGATTGGCAGAAGAGTTACTGGTCGCGGTCTGCTCGGCCCGCACCACGGTCTGGTCAAGCAGCGATCGATCGACTGACGCAATCACTGTAACCTTCATCTCGCAGGTCGCTCGCGTGCCATTCAGCTTCAGGGCAGACAGGCGACTGGCGACCTCATACGCGGTCAGAACGCCGAGCTCTGGCGCAACAGCGCTGCCGGCATTACCGGTCTGGAAACTGTCAATCATCGCGAACTGGATTTGCCGCGTCGCCGGGCCAGCCCATTCCGCGCCGGAGACCATGCGCAAGCCACCATCGCCACGCTCACTGACCATGCCTTGCCCGGCCACGAGGCGCGCGGCTTCCGGCTCACGAATGGTCACATCATGCGCAAGGCCAGCATGCGCCGCATTGGCTTCGATACTGTACAAGGCGTCCGGCGCTTCCGGCTCTGGCAGGACAGAGACACAGGCGGCCAGCAGGCTTGTCGCCAGGCCCAGTCCGATCAGCTTCATCTTCATCCGTCTCACTCCTCGTATGGCAGCGGCTTGCCGAACACCAATCCTTGCGGGTTCTGTTCCAGCTCGCGGGTCAGGCGATCAAGGCGCGAGATCAGGACGCGCAGCTCCTGCGCGGCGAGATTGGTCTGCGCCACCGTGTTCGACGCGCCGCCTTCGACCAGAACGGTTGCGGCCTGAACCGCCTTGCGACTCTCGGTCAGCATTTCGCTGGCATCGCCGGTCGCGCCATTCAATTCTTCGACCAGGGCCTTCAATTCGACATTCAGGCTGGCCAGTTCCTGGTCCACCGAGTCCGCCACAGAGGTGATATCGGTGGAGGCCTTGGTGAGATTGTCACCGGCCTGTTCGAGCGAGGCGAGTGTCTCAATCGCTTGCGCCAGAAGCACAGCATCCTCGGCTGAAATCGCGGACGTGATGTCGCGCACATTGGCCAGGGTCTGAGACATGGCTGTGATATTCTCATCGGTCAGCAATTGCCCCAATTGGTCAATCGTCATACCAGCCTGGCCGACAATTTCGGCGCCGCCATTGAACAAGGCAGCGAGCGGCGTCTCTCCGGCCTGAATGACCGGCACGGTCTCATAGGGTGCAGGCAACAATGGCCCGGCGCTGTCGCTGCCGGCATTGATCTGAACGAAAGTCACGCCGGTAATCCCGGCAAAATCGATAATCGCTGTTGAGTCGACTTTGACAGGCGTTGAGCGGTCGACCCGCAAGCGGGCGCGCACCATGGAGGCGTCGCGGCGGTCGATCCGCACGCTTTCAACTTCGCCAACCTTGATCCCGATATAGCGCACGGAGGCGCCTTCCTCGAGCGAGACCGGGCCCGGGAAGATGACATCATATTGCGAAAAGTCGCGATTGAACTGGGACGAGCCAAGCCACAGGGCAAAGCCGATCACCGCGGCCGCTGCCATCAGAACGAAGGCGCCGATCAGGGCATAATTCGCGCGTGTTTCCATCATCCCGCTCCCATAATTGCGCCGCGGCCACGCGGACCCCCAAAATAATCCTGAATCCAGGGATGGGGTTCCCGTCTTAATTCATCCATCGTGCCAACTGCGAGAATGCGTTTCTCCCCCAGTACCGCAATCCGGTCGCAAGTGACCGCCAGCGTGTCGACATCATGGGTCACCAGAAACACCGTCAATCCCAATGATTTCTGCAGATCGCGGATGAGCTGATCAAATCCTGCCGCTGTGATCGGGTCAAGCCCGGCGGTCGGCTCGTCCAGGAAGAGCAAAGGCGGATCCAGCGCCATGGACCGGGCCAGCGCGGCCCGTTTGCGCATCCCGCCAGACAGGTCAGACGGATATTTCCGCCCGGCCCAGGTCTCGAGACCCGACATCCGGATTTTCTGGTCGGCGAGCTCTTTCATCAGGCGCAAAGGCAATTCGGTATGCTCTTTCATCGGCACCATGACATTCTCGCGCACGGTCAGGTTGGAGAACAGCGCGCCATCCTGAAACATGATGCCCCAGAGGCGTTGCAGCGCCGAATGATCTTCCGATTGCAGATGGATCACGTCCTCGCCGAACACGTGTACGTCGCCCGCAGCGGGTGTTTTCAAGCCGACAATGGCGCGTAACAGAACCGATTTTCCAGTCCCGGATGGTCCGATCACGCCCAGGACCTCGCCCTTGCGCACATCGAGATCGAGATTCTCATGCACGACATGCGTGCCATAAGCGGTCTTCAGACCGCGTACCTTGATGGCGACCTCACTCATATCCCCAGCTCCATATAGAGAATGGCGAAGAGGGCATCGATGACGATGATCGAGAACAGCGCCTGAACCACGGATTTGGTCGTGTGATGACCAAGCGACTGAACGCTGCCGCCAACCTCAAGCCCTTGCCGGCATCCGATCAGCGCGATCGCCAGACCGAAGACGGGTGCCTTGGACATGCCGATCCAGAACTGATCGATCGGAACGCTGTCCTGCATCCGGTTGAAGAAAACGGTCGGATTGATGTCCAGGACGAGCCAGCCCACGGTCATGCCGCCCGCAATCGCGGTCAGCATGCCGATAAATGTCAGGACCGGGACCATGATCATCATGGCCAGCACGCGCGGCGCGACGATGACATGCATCGGATCGAGGCCGAGCGTCTGCATCGCGTCAATTTCCTGGCGCATCTTCATCGCCCCAATCTGCGCCGTGAAGGCCGAATTGGTCCGGCCAGCAATGATGATTGCGACCAGTACGCCGCCCAATTCCCGCAACACACCGAACCCAACCAGCTCGACGACAAATATGGTCGCGCCGAACTGTTCCAGCGTCGTCGCGCCAATGAAGGCAACCACCATGCCGACAAAGAAGCTGAGAAAGGCAATGATCGGCACGGCATCCAGGCCGGCATCTTCCATGACCGACACCAGCGCCGTCCAGCGCATCCTGGCCGGCCGCCAGACGACGGTTGAGATGGCCAGCAGCGTCGCGCCGAGAAATGACAGCGATTCCAGCGTTTCCCGCCACATATGTTCGGCATTGCGCCCGGTCCGCTCAAGCAGATCGACAAAGCCATGTCCCTCTTCCTGAACTGGCGGCGCATGCTCTTCCTGCGTGGCCAGGGTCCGCGCTTGCGATAGCAGAGCGAGGGCTTCAGGCGTAGCGCCGGTGATCGTGGGCTCGCTCGCGGCGAAGCCACGTAACACCCGGTCAATCAGGAAAGCGCCGGCCGTATCGACCGCATCCAGGCCGCTAAGATCCAGTTCCGCCAGGGCGGTTTCAGCGTTTTCATCCGC
>JBCCZH010000006.1:0-25241 GCA_039188075.1 Pseudomonadota bacterium | reverse complement strand
CGCAAAGGGCCTCGACTGACTGGGAGTAGAGCTTTTCCAGCTCGCTGATAATGTCTTTTGGATTTTTTAGTTTTGTCATGGCCTCCTTTGGCGCAAACGCGCGGCAGGGTCAACGTCTCGGGCCGACGCTCAATCGGGCAAGACGCGGTACAGACGAACCACGCCGTCGCGTTCTATCAGATCATCCGCCGGCTCCAACCAGTCAGGGATATCGCCGCGATTCAATTGAGCTGCGAAACTGTCTGGCCAGAGGTTGCCATAACGATTGGTCTCGCCCAATCGATAGCAATACGCCAAATGGGTCGCCCCCATATCCAACAGACGTTCCTGGGCCCGTTCAGGCGGCCCGATCAGGACCAGATTGGCCCGTTCAATCCCCTTGACGTTGCGATGATAAGGACCAACGAACACCTCATGTGGCGTCCGGAGAAGGACCGGAATTCCCAGATCAATCGGCGTGTGGATCCGCATTTTCGGCATTTCCGCGATGGCGACATAATTCTCTGGCACAATGCACTCGCTGCTCAGCGACTCACGCTCGGCACTGGCTTGTGTCACCGGCTGTTCCGTTGCGTTGCCGATATAGCGCCAGGCGGCGGGCGCCAGGAAGACAGCCGAGACGGCGAAAACCAACAAGGGACCGACGCCACGTTTTGACTGCCAGTCATTGAACCGCTCCCCTGCAAACCAGCCCGCGCCAATCAGGGCGAACAGGTGCGAAAAGGACTGTCCGCGCAATTGCCAAATCGTAGCGGCGCAGGCGAGGGCCAGAAGCAGACCGACCCCAATGCGCGCCAAGCGCTGTTGCGGTTCTGCCCGAACAATCATCCAGACAGTGGCCAGGCTGGCCGTCGCAAGGAAACCATACACCCAGAGAACACGCGGGAGGTCATCCTCCAGCATTTGCGGCAAGGTCTGCGCTTCAGCCACAGCGCTGAGCCAGGAGGCGCGCACGGAGTCCGGTACGGCTGCATAAGGATCGCCGAAGCAAGCCGGGTTCACCGCGATAAAGACCCCCAGAGTCAGACCTGCCGCCAAAGCACCAGCGACCAGCCGTTTCGGCCAGGAATCGAGCCAACCTCCAAAAACCCCTAACAGGGTCAGAAGTATACCGCCGGACGCAAGGGCCGCCCAATGCGAGGTGCCATAGGCGTCGCAAACCATCCGTCGGTCCCCGAGCCCCGGCGCATCCAGAATTAGAAACAGCGACGCGGAGACCATCAAGGCGAGACCGAAACTGGCGAGGCGCACCCCTTCCAGGTGTCCGCGGACAATCCAGAACAAGCCCAGAATGGCGATCAGACCGACCACATAAGGCAGGGCTTCAATCGCGATGCTCAGCGCGGCGGCGATACAGACGGCCAGAATGATCCCTGAACGCGCTGAATATTGCTTCGAAACTAGCGCGGCCAAACCGGCCAGGATCAAAACCGCGACGAGTCCGTGATGGTCGATCCGCCCGGGCCAGAAATTGAAAAAAGACGCCGCGCCGAAGAAGAAGAACAGCGCACAGACCTGTCCGGCCAGGCGAATGCCCAGACGTTGCATGATACCGCAAAGAAGCGCGATCACAGCGGCGAGCAGCATCAATGGCCAGATCGCAATCGCCAGCGCTTCAGCGGCTGATTGTCCAATCAGTGGCTGCATCACAAAGATGAAGCCCGCCAGGAACAGGTCCGGTAATCGCGACCAATGCATGTTTCCGCCTTCCGGCGTCAGCAGGCGCGCTTGATCCACGTCAAACCAGGCCTGGCCGGCGAGCAAGTCACGTACTTGCTGCAGGCGCATCATATCATCGAGCCCGGCCAGCACGCCGGTCATCAATTCCGGGATGCGGAAAGACAGGATGACAATGGGCACAATGGCGAAGCTCCACAATATCCATTTACCATCGCCGAGCGCGCCGTTTGGGCGGAAAAGTGAAGAAGCCATTAGGAAATTGTCGCCTTAGCCTTACCTGTCTTTAAGCTTAAGCGAGCTATCACACATGGAAGTTACCGAAAGGCTTCGACCATGAGGCAAGAGGCAAATGCCCCACGGCCAGTCGCGCTCGCTGAACCCACTCCGGTGCGGATCGCCGTGACCATTCCGTGCTATAATGAAGCCGTGACCATCGCCAAGGTCATTGCCGATTTCCGCGCTGCCCTGCCAGACGCGGACATCTATGTGTTTGACAATAATTCGACTGACAATACGGCGCAGGTCGCGCGCGACGCTGGCGCAATTGTCCGCTCTGAGCGACGTCAGGGCAAAGGTCATGTCGTGCGTCGCATGTTCGCGGATGTCGATGCCGATATCTATCTCATGGTCGATGGCGACGATACATATGACGCTTCCATCGCCCCGACCCTGATCGAGCTGCTGAAGCGCAATCATGTCGACATGGTGGTTGGCACACGCGCCGACGTGACCAAGGATGCCGGTCGTGGCGGTCACGCCTTTGGCAACAAGCTGTTCAACAAGACTTATGGTCGCCTGTTCGGCAAGCAATTCTCCGACATTTTTTCCGGGTATCGCGTCTTCACCCGCCGCTTCGTCAAGTCCTTTCCAGCCGTCTCGAGCGGATTTGAGATCGAGACGGAAATGTCGGTCCATTGCAGCCAGCTTGGCATCCCCACGCTTGAGCGCCCGACCGTTTACGGCGTCCGACCGGAAGACAGCCAGTCCAAGCTGCGCACGTTTCGTGACGGATTCCGCATTCTCGGCATGTTCGCAATGCTCGCAAAGGAAACGCGACCTGCGGCCTTCTTCGGGACGATCGGCATGGGTCTGGTCCTGGTGGCAGCGATCCTGGCGCTGCCCTTGCTGGCCACTTATGCCCAGACGGGACTTGTTCCGCGCTTTCCAACCGCCATTCTCGCCACCGGTCTGGTGATCACGGCCACCATACTTGCGGTCTCGGGCCTTATCCTCGATAGTCTGGCCCGAGCGCGTATCGAAGCCAAGCGCGCCGTCTTCCTTAGTCTGCAAAACCCGGATTGGAACAAATGAATCGTCAACTGCTGGAGCAGTTTGGAAGGTTTGCATTTGTGGGCGCGATCGGCTTCGTTGTCGATATGGGCACCACGCTGCTGTTGATCGCCCTTGGAATCGATCCGCTACTGGCCCGCATTGTCGCGATCGGACTGGCCATGCTGACAACCTGGAGACTGAATCGCGCCATGACGTTCGGTCCCAGTCAGACCAGCCAGGTCAGCGAAGGTTTGAGATATTTTCTGGTCGCGATTGCGGTCGCCGCGTGCAATTACGCAATCTATGCGGCGCTTCTGCTGAACATACCTGCGATACAACCAGCTTTGGCGGTCTTGATCTCGGTCGGGTTCGCGACCGGACTTTCATTTTTCGGCTATCGGCAATTCGCGTTCAAGACAAACGCCTGACCAGATGTCCCATTTTACGACCGGGTTTGGCGTCGTGTTTGCCATATAGGGTCAATACCGCCCCTTCCAGAAGATCGGCAGGCGGCGCCAAAGCCTCTTCGCCCAGCAGGTTCAGCATCTCAACGTCATGATCTCGGGTCACATCGCCGAGCGGCCAACCGGCTACAGCACGCATATGTTGCTCAAACTGCCCGGTCACACAGGCTTCAGGTGTCCAGTGTCCGGAATTGTGAACCCGCGGTGCGAACTCATTGGCCAGTAATGCGCCGTCTTCGAGCACAAAGAATTCGAGCGCCAGGACGCCGACATAATCCAGCGCATCAGCAAGCGCTTTCGCGGCTGCACAGGCGCGTTCGGCGACATCCGGTTCGACATTTGCCGGCGCGGTCGACGTGCGGAGTATCCCGTTCACATGCTGATTGCGCGGCACATCATAGCATATGGACTGACCGGTCACGTCACGCGCGATGATGACGGAAATCTCGCAGGCAAACGGCACCATGGCTTCCAGAATGCAAGGCGCATGTCCGAGCGACTTGTGCGCGGCTTCATAATCATCGCCAGATTCCAGGCGCGCCTGGCCCTTGCCATCATAGCCATCGCGCCGCGTCTTCAGGATGCCCTGCCCGCCAAAGCGTTCAATCGGCGCAGCGATGTCGCCAGCCTGTTCCACCGTGGCAAATCCTGCTGTGTCGATGCCGCAGGATTTCAGGAAGGACTTCTCGACAAACCGGTCCTGCGAGACCTCAAGTGGCTTTGCGCCAGGTCGAACGCTGATCCCGGCCGCAATCAGGGCTTCAGCAGCGCTGACCGGTACATTCTCAAACTCATACGTGACGACGTCGCATGTCTGCGCCCAGGCCAGCAGCGCGTCGGGGTCATCATAGGGTCCGACGACATGACTGGCCGCGACCCGCGCCGCCGGGCAATCAAGTTCCGGGCAATAGATCGAGACGTCAAAGCCCAGCTGCGCCGCCGCGCTCGCCAGCATCCGACCGAGCTGACCGCCGCCGAGAATGCCAATCGTCGCGCCGGCCTTCAGCGCACTCATGTGTCAGGTGTTTCCTGCACCGCCGCGGATTGGGCCGCCCGAAACGCATCGAGCTTCACAGCGACGTCCGGCTGCTCAAGCGCAATTATCGAGGCGGCGAGAATTCCGGCATTGGCGGCGCCGGCTTCGCCAATCGCCAATGTGCCGACGGGAATACCCTTGGGCATCTGGGCGATGGAGAGCAGGCTGTCGATCCCATTGAGCGCCCGGGACTGGACGGGAACCCCCAAAACCGGCAGCGGCGTCATGGACGCGGCCATGCCGGGAAGATGCGCTGCGCCGCCAGCCCCAGCGATTATCACTTTCAGGCCGCGATCCTTGGCGGATTTAGCATATTCAAAAAGGCGATCCGGCGTGCGATGGGCCGAGACGATACGGGCTTCGAATGCCACACCGAGTTGATCGAGAATGTCACACGCTTTCTGCATGATGGGCCAATCGGACTGACTGCCCATGATGACACCCACCACCGGCGTCTCGCTGTTCGAGGTTAGGGCCATTGGCTCCCCCGCTTCAAAGCGCGCAACATAAAAATCTTGCTTGCGGCGTCAACCATGTCGCCTCTAGGCGTTGCAGTGCATATCCATTAGGCTTTCAGCATGGCAGAATCAGTCGAACGCTTTCCTGATCTGACGAAACCGGACGCCAGGCAAAAAGCCCGGCGTGATCTGGTGGCGGCCATCGGGCTCGACCCGGACAGCCTGCCCCGACATATCCGCGCCGCAGTGGAGGCGCTGGCAGGTGAGGTCCTCAGCCTGCGGGCCGACCGCGCCCGCTTGCGCCAGGACTTGGAAAATGCGGCCCATCTTGCGGATCGAGACACGCTCTGCCCGATTTTCAACCGCCGGGCTTTTGAACGCGAAGTGACCCGTGAAATCGCCCTCTCCGAACGTTATGGCACGCCGCTATGCCTGATTTTCATCGATCTCGACCGTTTCAAGCTGATCAATGATCGGTTCGGTCACGCCACCGGGGACCGGGTCATCCAACATGTTGCCCAGACTCTTCTGGACCATGTCCGCCAGAGCGACATTGTCGGCCGATTGGGCGGAGACGAATTTGGTGTCGTATTGACCCATGCGGAATTGCAAGACGCACAGGCAAAGGCGCTCAGCCTGGAATCGATCATTGGCAGTCTGACCGTGCGCGATGCGGAAGATACACAAATCGAATCGGTTCAGCTCGGCGCGTCTTGCGGCGCGGTGCAATGGCAGCGCGGACGCGACGCGGCGGCCCTGATTGGTGAGGCAGATGAGACCATGTTTCGCCGCAAAAATGAAAAAAAGCGGGCGCCCTAATCTGTCCACGCGCAAGATTTTTTTAAAATTGGGAAAGATCGCGCTGATCCCGTGACTCATTGCTCAACCTATGGTTATCTGTTGCCATAAAGACACAGAGATCATTTCACCAAGAAGGAGCATGCCTATGTCACTGCAAGGTCGGATCGAAGAGCTCACCAAGCGACATGCTAAAATCGACGAAAAGATCCACGAAGAACAAAAACGACCGGCCAGTGACGACATAACCATAAAAGATCTCAAGCGACAGAAACTTCGGCTTAAAGAAGAGATTGGTATGCTGCGCGCAAGTTAGGCGCTGATCGGCTCAATCGCGGTCCGGTCAGCTCTTGATGATGAGCTGGCGGGAGCGCGCAAATGGATAAACCTGTAACTCTGATCATCGGGCTCGGCCAAACGGTCGGAGATGCGATCGTGCGCCGGTTTCTGGATGAAGGTCATGCCGTATTGGCCGTTGATCCCGACGCCGATCTGCTGGATGAGCTGAAAAAGACCACGGGCGACAAGATCGCCTATCACCATGGCGCCGTGCACACCAAGCTGGGTTTGCGAAACGCCATGGCCGCGGCGCTGGAATCCTATAGTTTTGTCGATAATGTCGTCCTGATCCCGCCCTTGCCGGAGCCGGATCAGCTGCTCGGCCTCGATATGGAAGATTTCGAGACCGTGTTGATGAAAACCGCACGCGGCGCGGTCCAGGCGCTACGTGTGTTCGCGCCGGAATTGATCGCAGAGCGCCCGGAGACCGAAAATGCAGCGGACCGATCACGGCAAACCGGAACCTTCACCTTTGTCCTGTCGCTCGGCGCCAAAATGGCCCAGCCCGGCTGGTTCAGCGAAGTGGTCTCGCAACATGCCATTCTGGGCATTGTCAAAGCCGCTGCGATCGAACTGGCGGAAGAAGCGGTACGCGTGAATGCGATTGTGGCCCTGCGCCCGCGGGCGGAGGGGCGCGAACCCTGGCTCAAGGATCGGACCCCGATGGGTCGTCCGTCACTGGCCGAAGAAATTGCCGAGACGGCGTGTTTCCTGGCCAGTCCGAACAGCGCCATTATTACAGGCGAAGCGATCACCCTGGATGGCGGGCGTCGCTTCTTGTCTGGCCTGATTGAGACGGACGAGGACTAGGCCTCGATCCGCTTATTTCGGGTGACAGATCACCGGCATCCAGGTGTAGCCTTTGACAAAGGCCCCGGAGGTCAGGCTCGGCTCGTCCAGCACTTCAACATGGCTGAACCGTTCCATGATCTCTTCCCAGAGAATGCGCAGCTGCAGCTCGCCAAGGCGATTGCCGACGCAGCGGTGAATGCCGAAGCCGAAGGATAAGTGATTGCGCGCCTGAGCGCGGTCAATGATCAGGCGGTTCGGATCTTCTTCCCAGAAACGCTCGTCACGATTGCCGGAGACGTACCACATGGCGATCTGGTCGCCTTTCTTGATCGTCTTGCCATGCATTTCGACATCTTCCAGCGCTGTACGGCGCATGAAGGCGAGTGGCGTTTGCCAGCGAATGACCTCTGACACCATGTTCGGGATCAGGGAGGGGTCTTTCTTCAGCTTGGCATATTCTTCCGGGAACTTGTTGAGGCCGTAAATCGACGCTGTCATCGAATTCCGGGTCGTGTCATTGCCGCCAACGATTAACAGGATGACATTGCCGAGCAATTCCATCGGCGTCATATTCTTGGTCTTTTCGCCATGCGCGAGCAGGCTCATCAGGTCGTTGCGGATAGGTTCCTGCTGCTTCTTCTGGAACAATTCCATGAAAGTGCCGAGGCATTCCATCAGCTCTTGGCGCCATTGTTCTTCGCCGCCCGGGCAAATGTCAGGGTTTTCGCGATTGGTTGAAACATCCGACCATCGGGTCAGTTTGCGGCGATCTTCGAACGGGAAGTCGAACAGGGTGGCCAGCATCATCGTGGTCAGCTCGATCGAAACCGTGTCGACCCAGTCAAACGGTTCGCCCACCGGCACTTGATCCAGAATTTCCTTGGTCCGCGCGCGGATCAGCGGCTCAAACTCTTTCAGCATGTTTGGCGCGACCGCTGGCTGAACGGTCTTACGCTGTTCGGAATGCTTGGGCTCATCCATGGCGATGAACATCGGCAATTCGAAATCCTCGATCGGCTCGCCCAGAACAATGCCGCCATGCTCCCAGCTGGAAGAGAAGCGCTTGTGATCAATGTCGATCTTCATCACGTCTTCATAGCGCGTCACAGACCAGAATCCGCCAGCAAAGCTGTCTTCGGTCCAGTGCAATGGATCGCTTTCGCGCATCCGGCGGAACAGCTCCCAATAGGCGCCCTTGCGCCAGATTTCAGGATCAATCAGGTTCATCTCATCGAGCGGAAGGGTTGATGTGTCCGGGATCGGGGCATCAAATTCCAGATAGCCCGGGTGAAGGGGATCACGCGCAGTAATCTTTGGACGTTGGAGATTATGGGGAATCTTGGTCAGCGTATCAGCCATTTGGAGCCTCCGTGAATGCGATCTTGTCTGCCGCAATTATGACGTTCGCGTCAGCGTAACACAGGTCGAATGAAAAAACTATGACGCATGCGTCACTTTTTTGAGATTTATGTCGGGAATCGCTCGTTTCGAGCCCGCCAAATCGCAGATTCAAGCGCGGATTTCAGGGTTTTTCGCTCGCCGGGCGTCAAGAACCGGCCAATCACCCAGGCTTTTCCGGCATGGGCGAGCTTCAATTCGCTGGGCCGTCGCTCCGGGAATTCCAGCCGGACCTGCGTAAATGCCGTCGGCAGACGTGCTTCGCGAGGCTTCTGGCCCGGACGCGTGTGGAACAGGTCGATCTGTTCGGCTGTGACCCGCACACGCGTTTCCTGTTTCAAGGATCGAAAGCTCCATTGAAAGGCCAGCCAGATGACTAGGGCATCAAGGCCGAAAAACCCGATAACCGGAAACGCCCCCATCGAGACGAAAGCGAGGCCAGCAATAAAGCTCATTGCGACGACCACGAGCATGACAATGGTAAAGGCTCGCGGGCTAAGCGACCGGTTCGGGGTCAGGGTGGCATCAAAATAGACGGTTTCGGTCACGTCAGTCATGGCAAGGAGTATAGGTCAGAAATATCCGCGCGCCACAAGCGCGGTGTCGTGTCGCAATAATCAGATTTCCAGCGCCCGCCATCTGCCCTAGATAGCGCGTATGGCTGTTGCAAAAACAAAGCGAAAACGCGCCCCGCGGACATTTGGCAAAGAAAAAGCGGCAGAGCTTTATGCCCGGCTGGCCAGGGATCGACCAAACCCGAAAACCGAATTGAATTTCGTGAATCCCTATACCCTGGTCGTCGCGGTCGCCCTGTCAGCGCAAGCGACGGATGTCGGCGTCAACAAGGCGACCAAAGAGCTGTTCAAGATTGCCGACACGCCGGAAAAGATGTTGGCGCTTGGCCTCGACGAGGTCGAACATCATGTCAAAACCATCGGCCTGTGGCGCAACAAGGCCAAGAATGTCATCGCGCTCAGCCAGATGATCCTGGATGAGTTTGACGGCACCGTCCCGCAAACACGAGACGAGCTGGTGCGGCTGCCCGGCGTTGGACGAAAGACCGCAAATGTCGTCCTGAACGAAGCGTTCGGGCAACCGACCATTGCCGTCGATACGCACATCTTCCGCGTTTCAAACCGCACTGGCCTGGCCCCTGGCAAGGACCCGGACCAGGTCGAAGCCAGCCTGGAACGGACGACGCCGGATGAATTCAAACTCGGCGCCCACCACTGGTTGATCCTGCATGGCCGCTATACCTGCGTCGCCCGCAAGCCGAAATGCTGGGATTGTTCCATTCGGGATTTATGCAAGTTCAAGGAAAAGACACCGGACCCGGCCAAGACGTCATCGCTCGGCCCGAAAGCGCCGCGCTGCAAGAAGGCCACCAAGGTTTGAGCTTGCACTTCGCGCTGATCCAGCCTTAAAGCGCTGCCATGCTCAAGACCCGCATCATTCCCTGCCTGGACGTCAAGGATGGCCGCACCGTCAAAGGTGTGAACTTTGTCGATCTGCGCGATGCCGGCGACCCGGTTGCGCTGGCCAAGGCCTATGACGCACAAGGGGCGGATGAGCTCTGCTTTCTCGACATCACGGCCAGCCATGAAGGGCGCGGCACGCTGCTTGATGTTGTCAGTGCGACCGCCGAACAATGTTTCATGCCGCTGACCGTTGGCGGGGGCGTGCGCAGCGCCGACAATATGGTCCAGCTCTTGCGCGCGGGCGCCGATAAGGTGGCGATCAATTCAGCGGCCGTGGCGGACCCTGATGTGATTTCCCGCTGCGCCGCGAAGGCCGGCAGCCAATGTGTGGTCGTCGCGATCGATGCTCGCAAGACCGGCGACCATTGGGAGATCTTCACCCATGGCGGCCGCAAACCGACCGGCATAAATGCGGTCGAGTTTGCCAGGCTCGCCGAGTCCAGGGGCGCGGGCGAGATCCTGCTGACCAGTATGGACAAGGATGGCACCAAATCAGGGTTCGACCTGCCATTGACCAAGGCAGTGACCGACGCGGTCAATATTCCCCTGATCGCCAGTGGCGGTGCGGGCAGCGCCGAAGACCTGGCGCCCGCCATCCTCGAGGCCGGTGCGAATGCCGTATTGGCGGCCTCGATCTTCCATTTTGGGGAAGTCAGCCTAGAACAGGCGCGCGCCGCCTTGTCCGCGGCTGGCGCCCCGGTTCGACCGCTTTAGGAGTTCAAGCATGACAGATGCCCCGCTAGGAACAGCCCATGGCCTGGTCGATATGATCGGCTATCTGGCCATGACGATTGACGATCGCGCCGGCGACGCGCCGGACAATTCCTATACCGCAAAATTACTCGCCAAGGGGCCTTTGCATTGCGGCAAGAAGATTGCCGAGGAGGGCGCTGAAATGGCCCTGGCGCTGGCGGCACAAGGGCCGGCAGAAACGGCAGCTGAAGCATCCGATCTGATTTATCACATGCTGGTCGGATTGCGCGCCAAGGGCGTCAGCCTGGATGATGTCGCCGCTGCGCTGAAAGCCCGGCAAGGCATTTCCGGACTCGACGAAAAGGCGGCACGATCCGAATAGGGATCCAGGCGCAGATGCGGCGCATTCATTGCGCCTTTACGCGCCTCAGCCTATAATTACTGCCATGGTTCGCACGCTGACCTCTATTCTTTGGCTGATTGCCGCCCTCGCCCTCGGGTTCGAAGCGGTCGCGGAACCGTGCGATCTGAAAGCCGAAATTCAGACCCCGGCTGCACATGAAATGATGTCGGATATGCCCTGTCATGATCATATGACGCCCGTGCCGAACGAGCATGACGCCCCATCGCATCATGACGCTGGCACGTGTTGCTGCGCCGCCCTGCTGGGCAATGGCGTCACGACCGGGGCACCGAATTTGAGCCAGCCAATCCCCGGTTTGACCTTGTGGGCCACACCCATGCCCGACACAGCCAGGAGTATCCTGCTTGAATATGAGCCGCCCCCGCCGCGCGCCTGATCCTTTCGCTTAAGGATCAATTCAACAAGGATTTAATCAATGAAATGCATCCAATATGCAGGCTCTGCGCTTGCGATTGGCTTTGCGTGGTCAGCCTTCACAGCTGAAGCCCGGCCTGTATCTTATCCCGGCGGTTGGACGGCAATGCAGAAGAATAATGGCGATCTCTCTTCGCTACACCTGCATTACTCGCCCACTTTCCGGGATTCGATCGGGCTCTATTCCGAACGAAACTGGCAGGGCGACTGGCACTTTACCGGCGTGCAATATAACCGTCTGGTCAAACGCTGGAACCAGCCAAACACGCAAGCCAATCTCTATGTCAAAGCCGGGGTCGGTCAGGCCGATCCGTTTGGCGATGGCGCTGATGTCGACGCCGCAGGCTTTGTCGGTGTCGCTGCAGATTGGGAGACGCGCCGCTGGTTCGTCTCTTATGAAGGCCGCGCCTATGATCTCGGATTCACCCAGGATGCGCGGCAGGCTGCACGGATCGGGGTCGCGCCTTACATAGGCGACTTTGGGGACTTGCACACCTGGCTGATGCTACAGGTCGATAATCGACCGGAAGCCGAAACGCCCACCTTGGTGACGCCGCTGGTGCGCTTTTTTTATGACGTTCAGATGCTCGAAATCGGGTATACACCCGAAACGGAAGAGCTGATGCTGAACTGGATTGTCCGCTTTTAGGAAGGAACAGGACAGATGAAACATTTTTGGATCGCGCTCGGCGCGACAACTCTGGTGACCATGACGCCGATCGCAATGGCAGAAACCGACCCTCAGGCCGAAACCGCGATTTCGGCGCAGACCATGGTCACCGCCAAGGTGAATGGCATGGTCTGTGACTTCTGCGCCCGCGCGGTAACGAAAGTCTTCGGGAGAGAAGCGGCCGTGGAGAATGTCCATGTCGATCTCGACAAGGGCGAAATTCATGTAACGCTGAAATCCGGCGCCGAGCTCAGCGATGAACGGGTCGCCTCGCTGGTCAAGAAATCCGGCTATGACCTGGTCTCAATCGCCCGTGAGACCGCATGACCACGCTTCAGGATGAGGTGAAAAGCCCAAGCGTGCTGCCCGCCACGCTGGCATTGTTCACTTCAGCGACGACGCTGATTTGCTGCGCGCTGCCAGCCCTGCTGGTCATGATCGGCATGGGCGCCGTCTGGTCCGGCGTGATCGGGGCGGTGCCCGGGATTACCTGGTTCGGCGCCAATAAGGCGCTCGTCTTTGGCGTTACCGGCCTGGTGCTGGTCGCCTCCGGCGCCTGGCAATGGCATGCTCGAACCCTGCCCTGCCCCGCTGATCCGGTCAAAGCACGGGCCTGTACGCGCCTTCGACGGATCAGCTGGACGCTTTGGGGAATCAGTGTTGCGGCCTTCGGAATTGGCGGCTTTTTCGCCTTTTTCCCGGACGCCGCCGCCAGCCTCTTCCTCTAAGGCAGATCTGGACAAAACGCCGTCGGGCGTTCACCGTTTTAAAAAAAGCGGAGGACGCCCGAATGGCAAACGCACATGATATTCCCCTGACCGGCCATCAGCCGAATCTCCAATCCTGGATTGATTACATGATGAACGGACATAGCAAATCGCTTTTGCTCGACATGCTGCACGATGACGTTGTGTTCCGCAGTCCGGTTGTCCACACACCGCAGGAAGGCAAGGAGATCACTTTTGCTTACCTGTCCGCCGCGGGTAATACGCTGGGCAATGGCACGTTCAAATACACCAAAGTGTTTGATTGCGGCGACAAGGCGGTGCTCGAATTCGAGACCGAGATGGACGGCACTCATGTCAATGGCATCGACATGATCGAGTGGGATGAGCATGGCCAGATCGTCGACTTCAAGGTCATGGTGCGCCCCCTCAAAGCCATGCAGACCGTCCATGCGGCCATGGGCAGAATGCTGGAACAGATGAAAGCCAACGCTTGAGCGCGCCAACGCTGCTGACCGCACGGCTGGAACTTTCGGCGCCGCAGGCCTCTGATTTCGAAGAATTTGCTGCGACCTGGGCCGACACGGAGGTGGTTCGATACATTGGCGGTCAGGTCAGGGATCGGCAGGATTCCTGGCTGACCCTGATGCGCAATGCCGGCTTCTGGGACTTGCTGGGCTATGGCCCCTGGATCGTTCGCGAACGGGCAACCGGTGACTTTGTCGGCGATGCCGGCTTTGCCGACTATCGCCGTGGCATGACGCCCGATATTTCCGGTGGCCCGGAGGCAGGATGGGTGTTTGCGCAGCGCCATTGGGGCAAAGGCTATGCGACCGAAGCCCTGACCGCGACGCATGCCTGGCTGGATCAGCATCACCCAGGACGATCGGTTTGCATTATCGAGCCGGATCATGCTGCGTCGATCCGGGTGGCGCAAAAACTTGGTTATCGCGATTTTGACAGCTCGGACTATAAAGGCGCGCCGATGCTGATCTTTGAACGTTACAGCCGCGAAACTTAAAAAAGCTAGCGATTTGAGCGAAGCACCGCTATTTAGCGGGAATGGTTACGACATATCTCGACTTCGAAAAGCCGCTCGCCGAGCTTGAGACCAAGATCGCCGAGCTTGAAGCCGTTGCCGCCCAGGAAGGCGGACCGCAAATCAATGATGAGCTGAAAAAGCTCAAGGACAAAGCCGCCAAACAGTTGAAAGACACGTATGCGTCGCTCAACCCCTGGCGCAAGACGCAAGTGGCCCGGCATCCGGAACGCCCGCATTTCACCGACTATATTGAAGGTCTGTTCGAGGATTTTCAGGAACTGGCCGGCGATCGCGTCTTTGGCAATGACGAGGCCGTGATTGGCGGCCTGGCCAGCTTTAACGGTCAATCTGTTGTCGTCATTGGTCATGAAAAAGGCCGCACGACGGAAAGCCGTCTGAAGCATAATTTCGGCATGGCGCATCCGGAAGGTTATCGCAAAGCGGTGCGTTTGATGGATCTGGCCGACCGCTTTGGTTTGCCGGTCATTTCTTTCGTCGACACCGCCGGGGCCTTCCCCGGCAAGGCGGGCGAAGAGCGAGGCCAGGCCGAAGCGATTGCCCGCTCGACCGAGCGATGCCTGACGCTGAAAGTCCCGATGATCTCGCTGATCATTGGCGAAGGCGGCTCCGGCGGCGCGATTGCGATTGCTGCGGCTAACCACGTGCTGATGATGGAGCATTCCATCTATTCGGTGATTTCGCCGGAAGGGTGTGCCTCCATCCTGTATCGCGACGCAGCCAAGGCCAAGGATGCGGCGGAGGCGATGAAGATCACTGCGGGCGATCTGAAAAAGATGAAAGTCGTGGATGGCGTCGTCAAGGAACCCGTCGGCGGCGCCCACCGCGCCCCGGACAAGGCGATCAAGGCCGCCGGCAAGGCGATCGATAAAGCGCTGCAGTCCCTGCTCGAACTCAGCGAGCAGGAATTGAAAGTACAACGCCGCGAGCGCTTCTATGCGATTGGTCGCGAAGGGTTGAACTAGACTGGACGCGTCGGCACAGTATCGCGCTTGAATACACCTCAAACAAAAAAAGGGCGGCTCTCACGAGCCGCCCTTTTGATTTTGGTTTGCGTGTTCGCTTAGCCGCCGAAGCCGCCGAAGGTCTTTGTAAGGCTAATCTTGAACGTCCGCCCAAACGGATTGTGCGTGTACGGATCATAGTTCAGATCAAAGGCCGCGAATGGTGGGTCTTCATCAAACGCATTCACAACAGCCAGACCAAGATCAACGTCCCATGGCGCATCCCAGTTATAGAACAGGTCAAGCGTTGTCTGGCTGTCAATCTTGTCAGATCCGCTGCCGGTAATATCACCGCGTTCGTCATCATAGGAGTCGATGTGGCGGACGACACCACGGAAGTTGTGATCACCAATAGCGTAATTCGCGGTGACGTTGGCCTTCCATTGTGGCAACGAGCGAGAGAAGTTAGATCGGTTGAATTGATCAACGCGATCGCCACCCGCAATAGTCACACCATCAATATCCAGGTCACCAACGACATATTCGATGACATAAGTCATATCGAGGCCGAGTGAGAACTCGTTATCGCCAATGTCCCAAACATTTTGGGCACGGATATCCACCCCAGACGTTTCGATGTCCGGACCGTTCACAACATTCGTAGCGATCCGCGAAATCTCGGCGGGTTCGTTGATCCCATTATTGTTGTTATCAGTGAATGAAATCCGACCAATAATAGCATCGTCATCCGTGGTTGCGGTCCCGAGGGCCGCGAGCGCTGCCGCCACAATGCTCGACTGCTCTTCAACAATAATCGGATCAGAGAAGTCGAAATTGTAATAGTCGATAGAGGCCGTGAAACCTCCATTCTCGAACAGAGCACCCAGGTTAAAGCTGAACGCAGATTCTGGCGACAGGTTCGGGTTACCGAACTGATCCACCGCCTTAAACGCTGACGTTGGCGCAACAAACTGAAGAGTCGTCACAGTGCCAGACAATTGGTTCAGAGTCGGCCCGCGGAACGATGTCTGCGCGGAACCACGCAGCGAGAAATTGTCGTTCACGGTATATTTAGCGGCAACCTTCGGATCAAAGGTCGATCCAACTTCACCACCATAGTCTTCGTAACGGGCCGCAACCTGCAGATCCAAATTATCGTAGAGCGGGATCTGAAGTTCGCCGAACACAGCATAAATTGTCTGCTCTTCATCCGCGGCGTTTGTACCCGCGAGGAAAGAGAAGGGTCCGGTTCCGCCCGGTCCAGGGGTCACTGCGAGATCTGTCAGATCACTTGGGTCAACCTCGTAAGTCTCGCGGCGCACTTGTGCACCGGCCGCCCAACCAATTGATCCACCTGCAGCCTGAACACTGCTCTCACCAGAGAATACAGCGTCAAAGACAAGCAAGCTGGTCGTGGCATCGGTTTCAGTTGGATCCGTCAACCAGTCTGCAAGCTCAACCGAGTTTTGAAGCGCTGGCTCGAAATTCGGGTTCGCCTCGCCAGTGATCGCGCTGGCCGGAATCGCGTTGGAGAAGGGGTTGTAATACTGACATCCGCCTTGCCCAGCGACTGCGCCGGGATTTACAGCTCCGGTGATCTGATCTGCGCACAGACCAAATCCACTTAAAGCCGCCGTCAAACCACCAATGTAGGTGTCATTGGTCAGACGGTAGCCTTCTGTTTGCGAATAACTAACCGCAAAATCATAGTTCACGTCATTCGCAAATGAACCAGCGTACGATCCAGAGGCAGAGTAGGTATCGTACTCACGAATACCCTCTTGAGCGCCGCCGGTGCCAGGGAACCCGCCCCAGCCAAACGTACGCCCGATAAACAGCGCACCGATGCCACCAGCAAGTGCAGACCCTGGATTGTCAGCAAGGTACTGCTGGTATCCCGGCGCGCTGGCCGGAACAAACTGACTTGTCAGGACTTGAGGTGGATAAGACGGCGAGGTCTTCCACTCAGGGACATCAATCTTGGAATAGAGGAATTCAAGATGGAGATCACCGCCATTGATTTCTCGGTTGAATTCGGAGAACAATTTGAATTGCTCTTCTTCTTCGACGAGATTGTCGAACTGAGTGAACTGGAAACGGCAATCGCCGACTGCAGGGTTGATGATACCGCCGGCGGCAACACAGCCTGAATCAACTTCTGCTCCAACCGGAGTTCCGGTCGCTCCAATCACGACATAACGGCCTGGGTTTGATAGCGATGAAAAGCCGCCAACAGGGTTCTCGGTGATTGACGAAATTGCCCAATCTTTTTCAAGCAAAGGGACTTCTGTTCGTTTTTGATACTCGAACGTTGTGACCCAGTTAAAGTCTTCACCCTGAAGACCGTATGCAGCGGACAAACGATATTCGCCATCCGAACCATCGAAGACAGAGTAATCGCCCGCCAATTCGAGCCCGTCCAAATCATCGCGCGTTATAAAGTTTACGACACCCGCAATGGCGTCCGAACCATACAACGCAGCCGCGCCATCTTTTAAGACTTCCAAACGACCGATTGCAGCCGACGGAATATTATTTGTGTTCACAAACAGCTGCGCCTGTTCGCCGATACCGTAGGGCGAGAAAGTCTGGCGTCGTCCGTTGAGGAGTACCAAGGTCCGCGCTGGCCCGAGGCCTCGCAGGTTTACGTTTGAGGTCCCTTCGAGACCGTTTGAGGCAAATTGGTTTGTTTGTCCGTCCGTACCCGAAGAAGGGCCCAAATTTTTGATCAGGTCTGTAACTGTGGGGTTACCCTCTAGTTTCAAATCCTGTGCTGTCAAAACATCGACTGGCAACGCCGCATCTTCCGGCGTTCCAGCGATGAATGAACCGGTAACCGTCACCGTGTTCTGGCGTAGCTCGTCGCCTTCATCTTGGTCTTGAGCAATCGCCGTCCCGCCTGCCATCATGGCTGCAAGCGACGCACTAAAGACCAGTTTTCTTCCAAGCGTCATATTTTTCCTCCGTGAATATTTTAAGCCGCCAAATCTCGTTGTGCGGATCGGCGTCTGTCTCCAACCTATTTTAGTGAAAGGGTTGTTAAAGGGGCGATTTATGCTGCGCTGCAACAGAGACTTATTGACAGCGTTCGACATTCATTCGTGCGTTTGCGCACGGAGAAACGATAATGCTGATTTTCCCTGTCCAAATCGCCTGAAACACGCTTAGACACCTGCATGACTGTGCCTATCGAGCAAATATCTGCCCTGTTCGCAGATGCAGCAGAGCCCGCGACGTTTCCAAAATCTGTGTTGCGCTTTCGCAACACGCGTTGGGCCGAGAAAGTCGGCTTCCGCGAGGGAACAGATGATGTCTGGATTCAGCACTTCGCGAAATTCGATTCGCTGCCCGGGAATCTGCCGCAGCCATTGGCGCTCCGCTATCATGGCCACCAGTTTCACGTGTATAATCCGGACCTTGGTGATGGCCGCGGATTTTTGTTCGCACAGCTGCAGGATTCAGACGGGAGATGGCTGGATCTCGGCACCAAAGGATCGGGTCAGACGCGCTGGTCGCGGCAAGGCGATGGCCGGCTGACCCTGAAGGGCGGTGTGCGGGAAGTGCTCGCCGCGACTTACCTCGAAGCGCTGGGCGCCAATACGTCAAAGGCTTTCAGTCTGATCGAGACCGGCGAAGAGCTGCACCGCAATGACGAACCATCGCCGACGCGATCTGCGGTCCTGGTTCGCCTCAGCCACAGCCATTTGAGATTCGGCACATTTCAACGCGCTGCCTATTTCGATGATACTGCATCGATGGCGGCGCTGATCCAGCACGTGATCGAACATTATTATCCCGATTGCGCCGACGAAGCACTGGGCAAGGCAACACCGGCCTTGTTCGAGCGGATGGCGGAAGCCACCGGCGCAATGATTGGTCAATGGATGGCGGTCGGCTTTGTCCATGGCGTCATGAATACGGACAATTTCAATATTACCGGCGAGACCTTCGATTTCGGCCCCTGGCGCTTTCTGCCGAAAAGTGATCCGAATTTTGTCGCGGCCTATTTTGACCAGCAGGGCCTGTATCGGTTTGGCCGCCAGCCAGCGCAAGGCTTATGGGCCTTGCAACAATTGGGCGGCGCCTTGAGTCTGGTCGCCGAAGCCGATGATCTCAGCCAGGCCATGTCGGCCTATGAGCCAGCCTATCAACAGAGTTTTGCACGGCACACATTGGCGCTGCTTGGACTGACCCCGAGTGCTGTGCTGCGAGACGATTTGCTGTTCCTGCAGGACTTTTATGGCTGGATGACGGAAAGCGGCGCCAATTGGCCGCAAACGTTCTTCGACTGGTTTGGCGGCGCAGCGAGTCGCGACCGGGCCGCCCAAAGCCCGCAATCGGATCTGTATGAAGCCAGCGCGTTCGCACCGATCCGCGATCATCTGATGGCGCGCACCGGCGATCGAACAGAACGGCTCGACCACGCCTATTTCCAGCAAGCCAGGCCAGTCGACCTTTTCATCGAGACGGTGGAGGCCTTGTGGTCGCATATTGCCGAGCGCGATGACTGGGACCCCTTGAATGCGCATCTCGCTAAAATGGAAAGCGCGCGGCAAGCCTATGCCTGGTCCCCCGCATAACGGACGCCTGAATGTGAAAAGAGCGGCTCCCCTTTCTGGAAAACCGCTCTTCTAATCCCTGACGTATGGCCAAGCACTGGCCCGTGGAAAGGGGGGGACGCAACACAGGTCTTACTGATGCCCAGCCCGCCAAGGATGTTCTGTCGACAAAGCGCACCGCATATCGGTCGGACCGCTCTCAGACATGCTTCAGGCTTCGCCCGCTGCTGTCTCATCGAATATTGGGAAAGACAAAGAACGCTTCTGCGTCTGTCACTGGGAGTTAATTAACCCTAACAGAAGGTTAATTCAATACTTGAAGGGTTAATAAATCGAGCCTTTTTGTTAACCATTTCTTAAAGCGACCAAACATGGCAACGCGCTGATCCAGGCCCGCAAGGTCGATATACTGTGCAACTACCCTCGCGGCATGCTTCGCTGCGCCGCAGCAATGGCGCCGTGACTTTCGCCGCGCACAAATCTAGTTTGAGCGAAAATGCGGAGGATTGGGTCGTGGACGGTATGTCAGATGTAAAATCAAGCACAGTGCTGGACGGGCTGACCGACCTGCTCCAGAACGCCGTTCGCGCGACCGATACCTATAAGGCGGAGGTCCATGCCCGCGTGAGCGCGGTGCTCGCGCCCTCCGGAAAAATCGATCGCGCTGCCTTCTCGGCCAACCAGCATCTGGCGCATGGCTATGCCTGGATCGTGACCTATGTCGAAACGCTGCGCGAAACCGCGAATTGGGCGAGCCGCCTCGAAAGTGAAGGCAAGCTGGGTGAGATTGATGCGCTATTGGCGCAAATCCTGTTCAGCAAATATCTCGCGGACCTCGTTGGCGGCGTGCCGATGAATCAGGGTGAAACGGTCCGGCCACATGAACTGGACGCCCTCTCCGCCGTTGATACGCTGTTTGAAACCGCTGCCGTTCGCACACTGATCACAGAGGGTTTGACCCCTGCCAGCATGGCCGCTGCCGCCGCGCACCTGCCAGACAGTCTCGGGCGCGCCACAGTCGAGCAGACCGGCGAAGACGAAACGATGAGCATGATCCGCGATCAGTTCCGTCGCTATGCTGATGACAAGATCGTCCCGCATGCCCATGAGTGGCACCTGAAAAACGAGTACATCCCGATGGACGTGGTCAATGAAATGGCTGAACTCGGCGTATTCGGCCTGACCATTCCGGAAGAATTCGGCGGCCTTGGCATGGGCAAGACGGCCATGTGTGTCGTCTCCGAAGAATTGTCACGCGGGTATATCGGCACAGGCTCGCTTGGCACCCGGTCCGAGATTGCCGCGGAGCTTATTCTGATTGGCGGCACCGATGCCCAGAAGGCAAAATACCTGCCGGCGATTGCCAGCGGTGAAATCCTGCCCACAGCCGTGTTTACCGAGCCGAATACCGGATCGGACCTTGGCGCCTTGCGCACCCGCGCGGTGAAGGATGGCGACACGTACAAGATCACTGGCAACAAGACCTGGATCACGCATCCGGTGCGGGCCGATCTGATGACCCTGCTGGCCCGTACCGAACCAGCGACGACGAATTTCTCCGGCCTGTCCATGTTTCTGGCCGAAAAGCCGCGTGGCAGCGACGCGGAGCCGTTTCCGGCCGTGGGCATGACCGGCGGCGAGATTGAAGTGCTCGGTTATCGCGGCATGAAGGAATATGAAATCGGCTTCGATGAATTCGACGTGCCAGCGGCGAACCTGCTTGGTGAAACTGAGGGTATGGGATTCAAGCATTTGATGGCGACATTTGAATCGGCGCGGATTCAAACCGCCGCCCGCGCCGTTGGCGTGGCCCAGAATGCGTACGAGCTTGGCCTGCGTTATGCGCTAGACCGCAATCAGTTCGGTCAGCCGATTTTCAAATTTCCACGCGTCGCCAACAAGCTTGTCATCATGGCGGCGGAACTGGTCGGTATTCGCCAGCTGACCTATTTCTCGGCCCGGCAGAAGGATCAGGACAAGAGATGCGATCTCGAGGCCGGTATGGCCAAGCTCCTGGCGGCACGCGCCGCCTGGGCGGCCGCTGACAATGCATTACAGATCCATGGCGGCAATGGATTCGCCCTCGAATATCCGATCAGCCGCGTCCTGCAGGATGCGCGCATTCTCAATATCTTTGAAGGCGCGGGTGAGGTGCAGGCCATGGTGATTGCCCGCCGCGTGATCGCCGAAAGCAATTAGACCCCCGGCCTCACAAGCGCCAATCTCATGCCAAAAATTTCATTCAAATTTACGCCTCGCTGTAAGGATTGTCTTCGTTAACTGACTGTAAACACCGGCCTTGCGTTTGGGGGACAAGGCTGATGGCTGCGTTACAGAAATTGAAATTGTTTGCGCGCGACTGTCGCGCCAATGCGGCGATGACTTTCGCGCTATCGGTGATCCCGATCTTTGCGGTGGCGGGATTTGCCATCGATGTGAACCGACAACATTCCTATCAGAGCAAGGTTCAGAACGCACTGGATTTCAGCGTGGTCGCGACAGCGCGCTACGCCCTGAAGAACCCCGAAGCTGATGATGATCAGCTCAAGGTCATCGCCCAGAATTTCTTTGATGCCGAAATCGCCAACGCGCCTGAGATCAATCTCGGCAAGATCGATTTCAAACGGAATGGCGATCTGGTTACGCTTGATGTAACCGGCGACATGCCGACCGCGATCATGCAGGTCATGGGCACGCATACCATGCCGCTCGGCACCGAAGCTGCGGCCGTATTCGGCGAACCATCTTCAGCCGAGATTGCACTTGTACTCGATACGTCTGCCTCGATGGCGGGATCGCGTCTGTCGACATTGGTCACGGCCGCGAATGATATGGTCGACACGCTCGTCAAAGCCGATAGCGGGGCGGTGCAAATGTCGATTGTGCCCTTCGCAACCTATGTGAATGTCGGGACCGACAAGAAGGGCGAGTCCTGGCTGACAGTTCAGGCCGACAAGACGACTTCATCAGAAAGCTGTTCCATTCCGAACTCCTGGAAGAAGAAGAATTGTAAACGCGAGTCTTATAGTTGTTCGAAAGATGGCGTGAAACGAACCTGCAAAAAATGGGTTTGCGGCGATACCAGCGACGCACCGCGCACCTGCCGCACCAATACGCGCACGCAGAGATGGCATGGCTGCGTCAAGTCGCGCAACGATCCTTACAATATCAAGGACAGCAATTTCGCGACCCAGAAAGTTGTCGGCATCCGCACCAATAATGCGTCCGCCTGCCCCACGGCGATCCAGGAACTGACAAATGATCCGACGGAGCTGAAAAACAAGATCAAGGCGCTTAAAGCAAATCAGAACACTTACATCGCCACCGGGCTGACCTGGGGTCTGAGGACTCTGTCTTCATCAGCGCCATTCACGGAAGGCCAGTCCTATGCCGACATGCAGGCCGTCAATGGCCGCAAGGCTCTCGTCCTGATGTCGGATGGCGCCAATACCAAGGCCCCGAATTCGAACGGCTATCACAATAGCAACAGCAAGACGAAAGCGAATACGATCACCGAAGCGGTCTGTGATGAGATCAAGGCGAAGGATATCGAGCTGTATACGATCGCCTTTGAGCTGACTGATCTCACGACGAAAAAACTGCTCGAAGACTGCGCGACCAGCCCGGACTTTTATTATGACGCCACCAATGCGGCGGACCTGAAAGCGGCGTTTGATCAGATCAGTGACGAATTCCGCGATATCGCGCTGGCTTACTAGATCGATAATCCTGCCGGAAATGCTCACGTCTTATTAAGGCCCCGTATGGCATAATCAGCTGGATTATTTGACGATGAGAGTATTCCGCCATGCGCGTCTTGCCGGTTCTTTTTGCTGCATTGGCCTTTGCGGGCCCCGCCCACGCTGAAACGTCCAAGCCCGAGGTGAAGATCACCTATGAGGCGGACACGTATAGGTTTGGCACGACCTACCATTCCGAACGCGGCACCAGCATCGAAGAGTGCGCCATGATGTGTAGCCGCGATGGCAATTGCACGACCTGGTCGCTGACCCCTGCCACGTTCCGCATGGGCCCGCGCTGTGAATTGAAATCATCTCCTGGTACAGCCAGCCACCGCCCAGGCGCAGCGTCCGGCATGTCGGATGTCTGGCAAATGGATCCTGATCGCCATGCAGAGGTGCGGTATCTGAGGCCGGTGCCGGCGAGTCGTCAGCCAGCGGCCGTCCCGCTCGAGCAATTGCGACCATCGCCTGTGCCGCGCGTCTTTGGTGATCCGCCGCCGGTCCGTGAGCCGGAACTGATGGGCGGTCCGGAGACAAGGGTATCTGCCGTGATGCGCCCGGCGCCCGCGCCTGTTGCCCCGCAACCAGAGGTCACCGTCGTGCCGCCGCAAATCGTCGCCGCCCCTGCGATCACTGAAGTGGCCGCCGCCCCGAAACGCGTCGCCCCCGTTGCAGGTCCGACCGAACCGGTCATCACGCAGGTCGCCGTGGCACCGACACAGCCTGCCGTCGCTCCGAAACCACCAGTTGAGATCTTGCGTGGCCCGCGCAACGGCGAAACCCCCAAATACGTCAAACAACCGGTCCCGGAAGAGCCGCATCCGCTCTACGGCACGCCTGCGCGCCCTGTTAAAGCGGCATCCGCGGCGCCGACTGAAGCGCCAGCTGCTCGCATGGTGTTCAAGGACCCGTCGCTGACCAAGAAAGCCCCTGCTGTCTCGACCACGCCGGACTATAATGCCGTCCTGAAACGCGAAAGTCAGACGCCAAAAGCGCAACCCGCACTGGCGCCAGCGCAGCCTTTGCCAGCGCCGCGCGCGCCCTGGACCGAGCGCGATGGCACTGCGCCCAATTATTCCGTCGGTGGATCGGATTATATCCCTGGGGATGAAGACGCCACAGCCGGCTTTGTCGAAGGGGTTCCGGAAGCTGGATCCTAATCCCGCTTTGGCGGTCTGGACCGCGCCCGTTTCCGCTCAATCTCTCGTGACTTTTCCCGGTTCGGCTTGGCCCCGCCCCGCCCGACAAAGCTGCGGCCCTTGCGAATGGGCTTGCCCGACTCATCGGTAACCCGTTTTGTCCTCGGTGGTAGCGATGCAGCAATCAAGGCGGCTCGTTCTTTCGCTTTCAGAGCTCGCCATTTGCCCAGTGGGAGGTCGCCAAGATCGAGCGGTCCGATGCGGATACGCTGCAAATCAATCACGCGCAGCCCGACCAGATCGCACATCCGCCGGATTTGACGCTTGCGACCCTCTTTCAAGATGAACCGTAACTCTTGGGAGCCTTCGCGCGTCACTTTGGCGGGTTTCAGCCGTCTTTCATCCAGGCTCAGCCCATTTCGGAGCAGGGTCAGCCGCCCATTGGTGATCTCACCCGCGACCTCAACCAGATATTCCTTTTCCAGACTGTGCTGCGGGCCAATAATCGCCTTGGCGAGCACACCATCATCAGACAGCAATAATAATCCATGCGAGTCCTGGTCGAGCCGCCCCAAGGGCGCCAGGCTGGCATGCTTGGCCGGACCCCGCGTGCCATCTGTGGCATTACCACTCTTGAGCAGGCGAATAGCGGGCACCTGATCGTCCTCGGGTTGGGCCGAAACGTAATCGACTGGCTTGTTCAGCACCGCGGTAAACTTGCTGGCAATCGCGCGCTGCGCGGTCTCGGCAAGCTTCAGCGTCTGACCCGGCTCAATCTTGTGTCCGGGGCGCTCGACCTGAACCTGATCAACAAACACACCACCAGCTTCGATCAAGGCTTCGGCTTCGCGCCGTGAGCACAGGCCGAGCTCAGCCATCCACTTGTTCAGGCGCACCGGTGCATTACCGCGATACTGATACTCATCTGCCATGGCCGCTCGTGTGGCCGCGTGCAGGGCGCGCGTCAATCGAGAAATGCCATATTCAGATATTCCCTTTTGGGCCGACTCCCTGCTAAAGGCGGGCGAAAGCTTCAGGAGTGGCCATGAAAACCGCTGTCATCGTCTTCCCCGGATCGAATTGCGATCGCGACGCCGAAGTCGCCCTGCGCCAGGCGACGGGACAGGACCCGACCATGGTCTGGCACAAGGATGG
>JBCCZH010000005.1:0-30283 GCA_039188075.1 Pseudomonadota bacterium | reverse complement strand
TGATATGCGACGCCTGGTCAATTTGATTGTCGATCAGAACAGCTTCTTTGAAATGGGCAAGGGGTATGGCCGCAGCCAGATTACCGGCCTGGCAAGAATGCGAGGACAGACGGTCGGCGTCTGGGCCAATGATGGCCGCCATCTGGCTGGCTCTATGACCGCAGACGGCGCGCGAAAGGCAGAGCGTTTCATCAAACTCTGCGAAACGTTTCATTTGCCGATGATCGCCTTTGTCGACGAGCCCGGATTCATGATCGGATCGAAAGCTGAGAAAGAGGCGACCATCCGACATGGCGCGCGGACCGTTTTGACCACTGCGCTGACCAATATTCCCTGGGCGTCCATCATGGTGCGCCGCAGCTTTGGCGTCGCTCAGGCCGCGCATTATGGGCCGGAAGCCTATACACTGGCCTGGCCGTCCGCTGAGAGTGGTCCCTTGCCGGTGGAGGGCGGGGTCGCGGTTGCTTTCCATCGAGAGATTGCTGCCGCCGAGGATCCGGATGCCAAACGGCGCGAACTGGAAGAACAACTGGCGGCGCGGCAATCTCCATTCCCGCGCGGCGAGGCGTTGGCCGTACATGAACTCATTGACCCGCGCGAGACCCGTCCCATGCTGTGCCGCTGGATTGACCGCGTCCAACCTGGCCTGGACCGTCTGCTCGGTCCAAGCGCGTTCCCTTACACTCCATAATCGAGGCTTTGAAAAAGACATGGCGACCCATACAATAGAACTGGAAACGGGCGGCTCAGTCTGGAAAGTCCTGGTCAAAGCTGGCGATACGGTCAGCGAAGGGCAGGAGCTCTTCATCCTGGAAGTGATGAAAATGGAAGTGCCCTATACGTCACCCGCGTCGGGCACGGTGAAAGAGGTGAGTCTGGCTGAAGGTGACGTGGTTGAGGAAGATCAGGTCGCGGCAGTCATTGAGGGGTAAAACACAAGGGAGGTTTATATGGCCGACGTCATGGAAACACTCACAGTCACGCCAAGCGGACAAAGCTGCGGCGCGCGCATTACCGGCATTGATATCAGTCAGCCACTGAGTGATGCGACCATTGCGGAGATTCGCAAAGCCTGGCTCGAACATCACGTGCTCGCCTTTCCGGACCAGAAACTCGACCATGATCAGTTCGAGCGGTTCGCGCAGTATTTTGGCGTATTTGGCGAAGATCCGTTCTTCAACCCGCTGCCTGGCCGGGAGCATATCGCTGCCGTGCGACGCGAGGCGGATGATACGAGTCCGATCTTTGCCGAATTCTGGCACTCGGACTGGAGTTTCCTGCCGCGGCCTCCGATCGGTACGATGCTCTATAGTATCGACATTCCGCCAATGGGCGGCGACACGCATTTTTCCAATCAGCACCTGTCTTATGAGTCGATGCCGGATGACTTGAAACAGACCTGCGACAGCCTCACGGCAATCCACTCAGCCGCGGTCGGTTACGCGCCTGGGACAGGTGTGTATGCGACGAAAGAGCGAATGGGCAGTATGGACATCAAGCCCAGCGAGGACGCCCATAAGCGTGAAAAGCATCCATTGGTTCCCGTCCATCCGGAGACAGGGCGCAAGGGCCTGCTCAGCGGACTGTCCTATTGGGCCGGGTTCGAAAGGACCGAAGACGGAACCGTTCTAAGCGATGACGAGGCGCGCGAGCTCGGACTGAAACTCAATGACTGGCAGTCCAGGGAAGAGTTTCTGTACGTGCATGAGTGGGAGCCGGACATGCTGATCCTGTGGGACAATCGCAGCACCATCCATAGGGCGACAGGTGGCTATGAAGGCCACCGGCGCGAACTGCACCGGATCACAATCTATTAGGTCGCTACCAGGGCGCCTTGATCCGATACAAGACGCGAGACGCTTCGCCAGTGATGAACAGATTACCGTCTTCGTCCATGGCAATGCCATTGAAGATCTGCGACGGCGGTAAACCCGGTGCACCCGGTGAGCCCGCTGGCATTTCTGCCAGAACGCGCCGGTTCCCGTCGGCATCCAGGTGAACGATGCGCGCCGCTTCGGCTTCCACCACGACGATGCCGGTCTCCGCGACGACGAAACCTTCCGGGGCATCGAGGCCATCAGCAACCGTTTCTGGTGTCTCGAGGGCTTCGTCGTTTCGGGCGATCAATCGAATCTCACCAAGGTTACGGTCGCTGACATAGAGCGCGTCCCCGGCGACATAGAGGCCTGTTGGCGCGGGAAGGTCTGTGGCCAGGACCACTGGATCACCGGCGCCGTAAAGGGTCACGCCAGCTTTCAAGTGTTCGGCCACCGCCAGTCCGCCAGCATAGCGCACGGCCGCGACGGGGAACGCGAGACCGGGAATATGGTCCAGCCTTTGTTCGGCCTGCGGGTCCCAGATCCGGGCATCGCCATCGAACCAGGAGGTCAGAATAAGCTGATCGCCATCCGCCGAGAGATTGATCGATCCGCCCAGCTCCCCGACGCCGACGACATTTCTTTGCGTGATGATTTCTTCGCCTGTGTCGCGGTCAAAGCCGCGCAGAGCGTGGACATCTGCGACCCAGACCGTGTCACCGATGACGGCCAGGCCACCCGGATGTGACATGCCACCCGGCTGAAGCGTGGTTATGGTGCCATCATCATTGATGCGTTTGATGAAGCCATCCGCATAGCTTGAAACGTAAGGCGTATCGTCCGCATCAAACGCGAAATTATCGAGGCCCGGTGTGAGCGTGGCGACTATTTCATTGACGCCGTCGACAACGCGCACCAGTTCCCCGGTTCCGGTATCGAGGACATGCAGAACGCCCTGGCTGTCAAACTTGATCGCAGCCGGCGTGACAAAGCCAGTCGCCTCGACACGCCGTTCACCCGTGTCGACATCAAAGCTCAAAACCTCGCCGACAAACCAGCGCGGCCCATATAACCGATCGTCCGGCCCCCAATCCATGCCGTTCAAACCGCAGCCGGGGCCGAGATCATCCGCGATCAGGCGCGGCGGCGTCACGCCATTCCGGTCGAGCTCATACAGGTTGGTGCCGAGAAAGCATTGCGAGACGAATAAGCGATCATCATTTGAGAATGTGATCGGGTTGGCGCCAGGGGGTAATTGCGCCGCGATCACCTTTTCGCCGTCCGGATTGAAGCCTGCGACTTCACCGGTGAGGATGGAGGTCCAGTAGACTGAGCCGTCTGACGCGAAGGCGACATCGTCCGGACCGATGACGCCATCGGCCGCGGTGTAGCGTCTCTGCTCTTCGCCAGAGTCGGGATCGATGATGGTGAGATCAGATCCGATCACAGATGTGATGTAGAGTAGGCCGTCTGGGCCAAAATGGATGCCATTGGCGCCGGCAATATTCGCCCCTGTTGCGATGGTTTCCAGTGAGGCGAGTCCCTGAACATCAGACGCGTCAGCCTCTGGAACTGTGATCTGGCTGCGGTCTGCAGGCGGTGTGCAGGCGGTGAAACAGGCGCTCGCGATTAAAACTGATAGGGTTAGGCGCATCCGGTCGTTTCCTCTCTCATATCCGCCCGTGTGTCAGGACGGCAGATTCGCTGCGTTGATCGCAGGCTTTGCGTCTGCGTACCAGATCTGCGGAAGGCCGCAAAGCCAAGCTTGAGAAAGGCGCGGAAGGCGGGGTCACGGTGCACCCATGACCCCGGTATCAAGTGGTCGCGCTTACTCGTCGACGGGCGGGAACCAAGTCAGAGACGAGTGATGCAGTGAGATCAGCACTTGTCCATTCAGCTTGTGATACGCGAATGTGTAGTCAGCGCGCGTGGCATTTCCGTCGCCATCGACGAAGGTGTAATGTCCCATATCTTTGTAACCGAGACCGCCGGCCTTGAGGATCGGGCCGACGGCGCTCTGAAACTCGACACTCTTCCAGCCGCGTTTGAGAAATCCGTGATCATGCGGATAGTTGGAATTACCGCCGACAAAGTAGGAGCGGGCGCCCTCGCGGTCGAGGCGGATGACATCGGCCAGAGTGGGTTTGAACAGAAGCGGCTCATCTGGAGAGCCGAAATCATAAAGCTCCAGCAAGTTTTCGACATCCTGCTCGGTGACATATTTTGCCCAGGCACGCTGCGCCGCGATGACCTCGGCTTTGGTCATAGGTTCGTAAGTAGTAATGGTCTTGTCCTGTCTCTTTGGCTTCCCCGGCAGCATAGGCCTTTAAGGATCAGCTCGAAAGATGATTCTCGCACCGGTTCGACCCGGACCGTCAAAAATCAGGTGGTCGCGTTAGGGGAAGGACAATTATCCCGCGAGCGCTGTCTTGAGATATTTCTCGCGATTGACGCTGGAACGACGCCGCGCTTCTTCGATGGCTTGCTGCTCGGACGCAACCAGAAGCGCTTCGATCAGGCGAGAGAAGTGATAGCGCATCGCCCGCCGCGCCTCTTCGGGATTCCGGTCCCGCAATGCGTCGAGAATGGCGGCATGCTCGTCGACGCGGTGCGATGAATCCTCGACACAGACCGCAGAATAGACTTTCCGCACTTCCGGCAATTCCGTGCGCATCCGCCACAGGTTTTCCATGATGTGAAAGTTCGCGGCATTGCCGGTCGCTTTGGCGATCCGCATGTGGAATTCCCGATCAGCATCATCGCCGTCCGGGGAATCATGGCTGGCATTCGCCATGCGCTCGATCGTACGTTCCAGATCTGAGATTTGCTGATCAGAGATCACTTGCGCGGCAAGCGCCGCTGACTCGGATTCAAAGATCAGGCGGGTTTGCGTCAGTTCAAACGCAGTCACATCCGGCAAGCGACCGAAATCACTTGAGCTTGGCTCGCGGACATAAACACCCGAACCAACCTTGATTTCGACATGGCCGAGCGCCTCGAGCGAAATCTCGGCTTCGCGGATTACGACACGGCTGACTTCAAAACGGTCTGCGAGTTCACGTTCTCCCGGCAGGCGGGTTCCTGGCGGGTAAGATCCGGAGGTTATCATCTCCAGAATCTTGTTGGCGACCTTCTGATATAACCTCTGTTCAGCCATTCGAATGCATCCCGATTCTTGCGTCTATATATTCCCTACCATCTGAATCTTACCAAATTGTCCTACCAATTCAAGTTAGATCCAGATGGCCAGGGAAAACGCTTTAGAATCGGCCTCTTATGCCAAAGAAGATGCGGGGTCCGTAATCATTGACCTCGTAAAGGTCATCATTGGTGAAGGCAAATTGCTCTTTCGGCGCGCTGCCGAGATTGATGGCTTCGACCGAGAGACGGAAATTGTCTGTGAGGTTATAAGACGCCCGGGCTTCCCAGACCCCGACATCTCCGACAAAGCGCAGACGCGTCCCGTCGGATACAAAGGGTTGGAAATACTCATCCCGATACTTGTACGTCACCGACATATCGAAATCGCCATACCCCCAGAAGGCTTGCGCCGATAGTGTGTTTTCTGACAGGCCTGGCAGGCCACCAGGATCGAGGATGCCGTCAGCGATCTGATCAATTGAACCGTCAAGCTGAACAATGAACTGGTCACCATAACGGCTGTCTTCGAACTCGAAGTCGGAGTCGACATAGTTATAGCTGAGCTTGCCGCCCAGACCGCTCCACAGTCCTGGAAGATAGCTCATCGTGTGCGCCGCCGTCACTTCGAGACCGTACAAATCGCTGGTGTCGTCACTGGTTTGCGGCAGGGCGATGGGCAGGGTGAGGCTCTGACCGTTGAAATCATAAGTCTCTTCCTGGATCGTATTCGCAAAGCCGCCCTGGAACGACTTGTAATAGCCGCTGAAGGCTAGGATGGTGTCATCGTTCGGGTACCATTCGAAACCAGCATCAAAGTTCCATGACATGAGTGGATCAAAGCCTGGATTGCCGTTGCCGCTGACATTGGTGATGAGATCGCCGAGGCTCGTAATCGGATCGGAATCATCATCATCGGTCGCAAAGGTGAAGCTTCGACCAAAGCCCATATCGGCAGGATCCGGACGCGACATGGCGCGGAAGACGCCCAACCGGACCAGCTTGTCTGGAGCGAGCTCAACAATGGCAATCGCACTCGGCAGGAACTCGGTATAGTCATGAGACGCTGTGACCGGCACAAGGTCGCCAAAGCTTGCTGACAGCTCGCCACCATTGTCCGCAATGATGATCTCTGGTCGGTAGCCCGTTGCTTCAACTTCGGTTTGCACGATGCGCGCACCGATATTGCCTGATACAGGGAAGGACCCGATCTGCGTCTCATAATTAGCCATCATGTAGAAGGCGTTCGTGGTTTCCTGAACGTCGATCGTTCTCGCATTCTCTTCGATCAGACCCGGAATGGCGCCATTGAAAGCGTTCAGGGCGTTCGGGAATGAGTTTTCGCTGGCATTCGGATCTGTCAGGAAGGCGTTGATCGTGGCGAGGAGCCCGTTCAATTCACCGACCGCAGTGTCGGCGACACAACGTGCATCGAACGTGGCCCATGAATTGGTTGAACTGATGACGTTGCCTTCATCGTCGATATTGGTGACGAGATCGCCAGGACGTTGCGATTCGAGGAAGCTATTACCTTCCGCAAATGGTTGGTAACAGGCATTGTTCGCTGTCGCGATAATGCCAACCAGATCATCCTGGAGCGTCAGGAATCGCGGATCGGTATCGTAGAGATCATCATCGCTATCATCGATAACTTCGCGATTGTTGACCGTCAGCTCGCCATCATTTTCAATCTCGAACGAGAAGCGGCCACTGCTGGCTTCAAGCGGGTTGCCGGAATCGGCCCCGCCTGGAAGTTCCAGATAGTCCTGTTCGGCGATCCGGAAACCGGCTTCGACATTGGTGAAGAAGCCGTCCAGCTTATAGTCAGCATCAAAGCGCAAGGCGTTGATCGTATTATCGCGGAAGACATCATTGTCGATACGCACGCGAAGACGGTCGACGAAATTAGCCGGATCGTTGACGTCAAAGACTTCATCGTAAAGTCGATAGACGGGTACGTCACCGCCGCGCAGGTCATATTCGATGACTGGCGAAATGTCTGACTGAATCCGGAATTCCCAGGCGCGTTCAGTCCGTTCTGTATTGGAGTGCGACAGGTCAACCGCGACGGTGAGGCGATCATTGACCTCATGTTCGATATTAAGACCACCGCCGAGATAGGTCTCGACTCGCTCAAAATCACCGCCCTGAATTTCGATCGTATTGTCGGTGATGGCGCGCAAGATGCCGCCATTGCCATTGGTGATCAGGGAATCGAGGCTGGTCGTATCCGTGCCAGCGACATTCAGGGATGTGTCATTGCGGCGTCCGCCATTGAAGGTCAGGTCGCTGCGAAGCTCCTGTTGGCTCCGTTCAGACCACTGCATGTCGAAATTGATGTCCCAGCGATCATTTGGCTGCCATTGCAGCTGACCGAAAAAGGCATCGCGCTCGTCAAGCGTGTCATTCTGACGATAGTGGCGCTGCGACGGAGCGAACACGAACGGAATGCCAGCATCGAAAGCCAGTCCCGTATCAGGATTGATCGTGGTGTTCACGCCTTCCGTCGTTCCTCGGTCGGTCAGGCCAGATACACCCGCGCTATTGGTGGCGGAGCTATCGTTCACGTCGTCGCAATCATCATCGCGTTCAGGATTGTTTGAAAATCCAGTGACGTCTTCGCCATTATCATCTTGCGTAATAGGAAATGCACTATTGGTGATCAGACAGGCCGGTCGTGAGTTTGACGTCGGACCGGTCTGCCGGCTCTCGGCTTCAGGCTGAGAGATTTCGGACCGTTGCAGACCGAAAGACAGTCCGAAGTCACCCAGACCGTTCAACTCAAACTGATCGACATAGCTGATGGTGCCACGATAACCGAGATCGCCCGCAAGCGAATCATCAATGTTTTGCTGGTCCGGGTTGTAATTGCCTTTCAGTTCGAACTGGAAACGCTGTTTGCCGAAATCGAGCGGGCGTAGAGTTTCCAGTTGGATCTGGCCCGCGACGCCGCCTTCAATCTGACTGGCATCCTGGGTCTTGAACACAGCCAGCTTGTTGATCAGCTCAGACGGGAATTGCGAGAAATTGACCGAGCGATCGCCGGACCCGTTCGTGGCGGCGCGTCCGTTCACGACGGTCGATGACAGATAGGGACCGAGGCCCCGGATTGAGACCTCTGTCGCACCGCCATTTTCGCGGTGGGAAGCAACGCCGGTCACGTTCTCCAGCGCTTCACCGATGGACAATGCTGGAATGTCGCCGATTTCATCGGCGGACAGGCCGTCAACGATTTGCGTGTTTGAACGCTTCAAGGCGATGGAATCCTGAATCACCTGTCGCGTTCCTGTGACGGTCACAACATCCAGTTCGCGCGCGTCTTCTGTTTCGGTGACGGTTTCGGTGGTTTCATCCTGCGCGATGGCCAGGCTGGATAGCGGCAGGGCAGCAGCGCTCAGTAGCAACAAACGCGAAAAACGAAGTGGTGAAGACCCAGCTCTCCGCGAGCGGTCCAAATTAGCCATAAATTCCTCCCTCAAGGCATTTCTTGTCTCCGATCGGAACGGAGATCTTAGCTTACGGCTATCATTATCGGTGGATGTGTCAACAAAAAGGTCTGCAAAAAAACACTATATTGGTCATACCAAAGGGGTTAAATGCTCATATTGTGATGAAATAGGCACAGTGCAGGCCTGCGCGCGCCAGCATATAGAGTCAATTGGTATGCATTAGTGGTTGACAAATGGTTTGGTGTGAATAGCGTAAGCTCAAAGTCCGGCAGAACGGACATTTTGGGAGGAATAGATGAGGGCACTGGCGGTCGCAGCTTCCGTTGCTTTGTTGGGGATCAGCGCATGCTCCACTTCGCCCGGCGCAATTGCCGAGGTTGAGTCGCTGCAGGGCGAACCCCTACGCAAGATCATCGTGCAGACCCAGGACGAGTATAAGCTGGCAGAAAAGCTGGCGCAGCCCGGCGATGTGATTGTGCTGGCTAATGGTGTCTGGCGCGATTTCGATCTGGTGCTCGAGGCGGAAGGCACCGCTGAACACCCAATCTACCTGATCGCAGAAGACCCAGGCCAGGTGGTCTTGAGCGGACAGTCCAGTCTGCGCCTGGGTGGCAAACATCTGATCGTATCGGGCTTGGTGTTTCGCGATGGCTATACCCCGCGCAATGAGGTGATCAGTTTTCGGCGGGATAGCGAAACCCTGGCCTTCAACTCACGCGTCACGCAAACCGTGATCGAAAACTATAATAACCCGGATCGAACGCAGCGCGATGCCTGGGTCGTGATGTATGGGCAGAATAATGAATTTGACCACAATCACCTGTCGGGAAAATTGAACTCCGGACCGACCATGACGGTGCGACTGAACACCGAAGACAGTCAGAACAACAATCACCGCATCCATCATAATTATTTTGGCCCGCGCCCGGTGTTCGGCTCGAATGGCGGGGAGACTTTGCGGATCGGGACCAGTCATTACTCCCTGACGAGGTCAGGAACCCGTGTTGAGAATAATTACTTTGATCGCTGTAGCGGCGAGGTTGAGATTATTTCCAACAAGTCTGGAAGCAATACTTATCGCGGTAACACGTTCTACGAATCGCGCGGCACACTGACTCTTCGGCACGGCAACGATACTGTGGTCGAGCAGAATCTGTTCGATGGAAACAACGCGCCTTACACAGGCGGCGTCCGCGTCATCAATGCCCGCCAGTCGGTCCGGAACAATATGTTTCGCGACCTCAATGGTGAGCGATTCTCAGGCGCGCTGGTTGTGATGAATGGCGTGCCGAATTCGCCGATCAATCGCTACCACCAGGTCGATGGGGCGGTGATTGAAGATAATAGTTTCGAGAATGTCGGCACGATCGAGTTGGGTGAAGGCTCTGATACGGAGCGCAGCGCGGTGCCGATCAATTCGACCTTCCGCAACAATCTCGTCCTCGGCAGCGGTGATGCAACGCCATTCAATCTGTATGACGACATGAGCGGCATCAGCTTTGCCGACAATATCACCAATTTCGCGCCGCCGAGCGATATCGCAGCCGGTTTTGCTATCCTCGATGCGGGCGCTGCGATTCCTGAAAATACTGGTGCAGCAGGTGACTTTGGTATCGCCCGGGAAGAGACCGGTGTGGCCTGGTATCCCAAACCGAGCGCCGCGTCGCCCTTTGGGAGCGGCAAGACCATCCTAGCGGAACCTGGTGACAATCAGATTGCCGAGGCGATGACGACGGCCGAGCCTGGAGACGAGATCGTGCTCGCGCCGGGTACTTATCGCGAAGCCAAATCGATCAATCTGCAAATCCCCGTGACGGTCCGCGCGGCAGAGCCTGGAACTGTCAATATCCTGTTCGAGCGGCGCAACCTGTTTCTTCTGTCCTCACTCGGAGGGCTCAAAATGTCGGGCATCGCCGTGAGTGGCAGCGCGGCACCAGACGCTGTGGGGAACAGCTTTATTGCCTCCACCGCTCGGGGTGGATCAGGCAATCATGTGGTCGAACTGGCAGACATGGTGTTTGAGGACTTTGTTGTGAATCGCGGTTTCTCGGTCGTCACCGCGGCGAAAGGCACCTTCTTCGACAAGGTCGAAGTGAGCGATTCCCGATTCGAAAATATCTCTGGCGTGGCATTCAAGTTTGACGCCGAGACAGATGATTACGGGATCTACAATGTCGAATACCTGATCATTCGCGACAGTGCGTTCTCTGATGTGCGCGGGTCAGTAGCCTCTATCTATCGCGGCGGCCGTGATGAGAGCACGTTTGGTCCGCATGCTTTCATTACCGACTCCCGTTTTGAACGGGTCGGCGCAGAGACAGCGCCGCTGGCGTTGTTGCATGGTGTTCAGAACATGAAGCTCGACGGCAACCAGATTGCGCAGGCTCAACCGGCCAAGCTGGTGATTACCACTGGCAAACCGAAAGCGCTCGTGCAGGCGAACACTAACGCTGAGGGCAATGTGATAGATGCACTGACGACAGAGGATCTGCGGCAATGATCCGGTCCTCGCTTCTTCTCGGGGCTTGCTTCAGCGTGATGCTTGTCGGCGCCACTGCGTGTGCGGCGGCACCTGAAGCAGCGGCGGTGGAAGCCGGGTCGACCGGGGCCGCCATCAATGCGCCTTATGACCAGCTCATGCGGGATCTGGCCGACCAGGTCGATGCGCGACTGGATGCAGGTATCCCGGTGCCAATGCCAGTCGATGCTGGCGGCGGGTATACGCATGAGCAGCACAAGCAAAACGGCAAGACGATTTATGAAGCCGGATTGCTCTATACCTATTTTGATGATGCGCGTTACCTCGACGCGGTGCGCGATATCCTGCTCGACTATGCGGAGATCTATTCGGATCTCGGACTGCATCCGCAGCAGAAGGAACAGACACCGGGTCGCCTGTTCTGGCAGAGCCTGAATGAGAGCGTGTTTCTGGTCTATGCGATCCAGGGCTATGCTGAAGTGCGCGGAGATTTGCAGGCGGCGGACCGAGCGCGGATCGAACGCGATGTGATCAACCCGATGGCAGATTTCCTGTCTGTTGGGCAACCCCAGACCTTCGACCGGATTCACAATCACGGGACTTGGGCGGCGGCAGCTGTCGGCATGACCGGATATGTCTTGCAGCAACCTGAACGGGTTGAACAGGCTTTGCTCGGGCTCGACCTGTCCGGCGATGCCGGGTTTCTGAAACAGCTCGATATTCTGTTTTCCCCAGACGGCTATTATGCCGAAGGTCCGTACTATCAGCGCTACGCCCTGATGCCGTTTGTGCTGTTTGCCCAGGCGATTGAGAAGAACGAACCAGAGCGTGAGATCTTTGCGTATCGCGATGGGGTTTTACTGAAGGCGATCCGCTCCACGGTTGAACAAAGCTATGCCGGCAAATTCTTTCCGATCAATGATGCGATCCGCGAGAAAGGCCTGAACACGGTCGAGCTGAAATATGGCCTCGCGATCGCTTATGATCTGACCAAATCCCCTGATCTGTTGGGCGCCGTCGCTCTGCAGAATGGCGTTGTCCCCACCCCAGAAGGGGGCGCGTTGCTGGCGGCGATGGAGCAAGGCAAGTCTGAGCCGTTTGCGTTCTCCTCAACGCTTCTGCGAGACGGCTCCTCGGGGACGGAGGGTGGCCTGGCCATCCTCCGTTCTGGTCCCGAGGGTGACGATGCGGCCGTGATCATGAAAGCCACAACCCAGGGCCTGGGCCACGGGCACTTCGACAAGCTCGGGTTCCTGTACTTCGACAATGGCGATGAAGTGGTGGCGGATTATGGTGCGGCGCGCTTCCTGAATGTCGAACCGAAAGCAGGCGGGCGCTATCTGCCGGAAAATACGAGTTGGGCCAAACAGTCCATTGCCCACAATACTCTGGTGGTTGACGAAACCAGTCATTTCAACGGCGACTGGCGCGAGGGCCAGAAGCACGCCCCGACTTTGATCGAGTTTGGCGAGCGGGACGGGTTACAGATTGCCTTCGCTGAAATCGATACCGCCTATGACGATGTGCGTTTGCAGCGCCTGGTGGCGATCATGCCTGGCACCAATGGCCGAGACTATATCATCGACATTATGCGCGGCCTCGGCCAGAGCGAGCACAGCTTCGATCTACCGGTGCATTTCAAAGGACAGTTGATCGAAACCAGTTTTGAAATGCGCCATGCCGTAAATCGCCTCGAGCCATTTGGTTCCGCCAATGGCTATCAGCATTTATGGAAACGCAGCGAGTCGGATTCACTGACCGGCGTGCAGCAAACCTCCTGGCTGCTCGGGGATCAGTTCTACACGCTCACCCAGGCCTCCGACCAGGACGTCACCGCCTATTTGACCGAACTTGGCGCGAATGATCCAAACCATAATTTGCGTCATGAGCAGGCGCTTATCCTTCGCGCCTCTGGAACTTCGGCAAACTTCGTCTCTGTGTATGAGCGACATGGTCGCTACGATTCAGATGAAGAAATCACGGTGTTCGATGGCTCTTCCATTTCGGATATCAGCATCGACACCCAAAGCGGCATCACGTCCGTCAAGATCACACCAAAGGAAGGCGACGCGATGACGTTCCGCCTGGCGGAAAGCGCTCTGACACGACAGCCTTTGCAGATTCTGCGGCACCAAAATCACGACACACAACAACAAGATCATCCCGGGGAGGGTACCCGATGAGCGACGTCCTCATTCATTCAGATTTATTCATGTACAGTCCGGAATCCAAAGCCGAAACAGTTGGCCCTGGCCTGAAGCGCATTGTGCTGGGTCATGATGACCACCTCATGTTGGTCAAAGTCTGGTTCGAGAAAGGGGCGGTTGGCGAAGTCCATTCTCACCCGCACTCGCAAGGCAGCTACGTGGTCGAAGGATTCTTCGAAGTTCAGGTTGACGGCAAGACCCAGGTGTTGGGACCGGGCGGCGCATTCTTCGTGCCGTCGGGAGCCGATCATGGTGCGGTCTGTCTGGAGAAGGGCATTCTGCTGGATGTCTTCAGCCCGGCGCGCCGCGACTTTCTGGGCCTGGAGGATACGCCATGAAACTGAAAGGTTTACGCTGGTGGGTGGTCAGCCTCGTCGCGCTGGCGACGGTCATCAATTATATTGATCGGCAATCGCTGAATGTGCTCTGGCCGACAGCATTTGAAGAACTGTTTCCCGAGATGAGCTTTGACGAGCGCAAGGCCGTTTATGGCACTGTGTCGCTTGTCTTCATTCTGGCCTACGCCTTCGGGCAAGCGATCTTCGGAAAGATCTTTGACTGGATCGGGACCCGAATGGGATTCGTCCTTTCGATTGGGGTTTGGTCGCTGGCAACAGCCGCGCACGCCTTTGCTCGTGGTATGCTCTCGTTCAGCATCTTCCGCGGGCTGTTGGGGGTTGCAGAAGCGGGTAATTGGCCGGGCGCGACGAAAGCTAATGCCGAGTGGTTTCCGACAAAGGAACGGGCATTGGCGCAGGGCATTTTTAATTCCGGCGCAGCCATTGGGGGGATCATTTCCATTCCACTGATTGGCTTCCTCGCGGTGTTCATGAGCTGGCAAATGATCTTCATTTTGATCGGCTTAATCGGTCTGCTTTGGTTGGTGCCCTGGTTGATGATTGTGAAGGGACCTCCGAGTTCGCACAGTTGGCTTTCAGCGGAAGAAAAAGACTACATTCTGTCTGGCCAACAAAACCAAGATTTAGACGAAGATGGGACACCCGATGAGGGTTATAATCCCGGCACTTGGGGTATTCTCGCCCGCAAGGAAAGTTGGGGTATCATCATTGCCTCAGCAGCGATTGATCCAATCTGGTGGCTTTTTGTGTTCTGGATCCCAAGCTATTTGATCGAAGTCTATCAGATGGATGTCAAAGGCATCGCGATCTATGGTTGGGTGCCATATGTCGGCGCGATGGTCGGCGCGTGGTTTGGCGGACTATTGGCGCAAAACCGATTGAGCGCCGGATGGAGTGTCAACGCAACACGGAAACTCACGATTACATTGGGTTGCGTCATCATGCTTCCGGCCTTGCTCGCCATGGCTAATCCAGGCAGTCCGACAGTCGCCGTCATGATTATGGCGGTCATTCTGTTCGGCTTTCAGACAGCCATTGGCAATGTTCAAACGCTGCCGAGTGATTTCTTCGGAGGAAAAAGTGTTGGGACCCTCTCTGGTTTTGCCGGCATGGCCGCGAAGCTCGGAGCGGCCGGGCTCTCCACCTACCTCATTCCAACGCTAACAACGGGCGGTAACTACACGCCGGCTTTTGTCATTGGGGCTGCACTTGCAGTGATCGCCATGGCGGCGGTTTGGCTGCTCTGTGGTCGAATTGAACCGCTCAAACCAAAAGCTGCGCTCGCCGCTTAACTCAAGAATTGAATATCGAAAGAATTTAGGAGCCACAAATATGTCAAAGCCAATCATTGGTTTCATTGGTCTCGGACTTATGGGCGGGAATATGGTGGAGAACCTGCAGAAGCGCGGGTACCAGGTCAATGTGATGGATCTCAACAAAGATGCCGTCGCTTCCGTCATCGCACGCGGCAATGCCACAGAGATGAGCTCGCCAGGAGAGCTAGCATCTAAGAGCGATATTGTTCAGCTTTGTGTAACGACGTCTGAAGTGGTCGAAAAGCTGGTTTACGGGGACGACGGTATTCTCGCCGGCATCCGACCGGGATCTGTCCTAATCGATTTTGGCACCTCCATTCCTGCTTCGACGCAACGTATCGGCGCTGATCTGGCCGCGCAGGGAGCCGGTATGCTCGACGCGCCGCTGGGGCGCACGCCGGCACATGCAAAAGACGGTTTGCTCAACATTATGGCGGCAGGAGATAAAGCGACCTTCGACAAGTATGAGCCAGTGCTGAAAGAGCAGGGTGAGAATGTCTTCTATCTTGGCAAGCTGGGCTCAGGCCACGTGACCAAGCTGATCAACAATTTCATGGGCATGACGACAGTGACCGCGATGTCTCAGGCCTTTGCTGCGGCAGAGCTTGCCGGCGTCGATCGGGCGCAATTGTACAATATTATGTCGGCTGGCCCATCCAACTCGCCCTTCATGAAGTTTTGCAAGAATTACTCAGTCGATGGAGTCAGCGATCTCGGATTTTCCATGAACAATGCCAATAAGGATTTGCGATATTTTGTGCAGATGATGTCGGACCTCGGCACGCGCTCCCTGGTTGCAGAGGGCACGTCGACGAGCCTGCAAGCGGCGGTCGACGCGGGCATGGGTGCCGGCAATGTGCCCGAGATCTATGACTATTTTGTCGCTCTGAAAGCGTAACCATTCGCGGGCCGGCGGCCCTACTTCAAGGGCCGCCACTGCCAGCGCACAAGAACAACAAGCCATTCGGCCAACGGCATGGAACGAGACCGTTCAGCGCCGCTGCGCTAGATCATCAACATTTCTTTGCAAGAGGACCTGCATCCTATGACGGCACTTGAACAAACACCGGTCATTCCTCTGATCCAGTCTGAGGCGCCAGAAATTGCAGTCCAGATCGCCGAAGCTCTGAAGGCCGGTGGTCTGACAACGCTGGAAGTGGTTTGGCGAACAGATGCAGCAATGGACTGCGTCGAGGCAATCCGCCGCCAGGTTGACGGCGTTTATGTTGGCGCTGGAACGGTGCTTACGCCGTCGCAGGTGGAAGAGGCGCACGGGCGGGGCGCAGAGTTTATCGTTTCGCCCGGATTGCATCTTGGCGTTGTCGAAATATGCCAACACTTGGACCTCGACATATTTCCCGGAACCGCCACACCCAGCGAGGTTCAACTGGCCGTCAACGCAGGCCTTGAAACGGTGAAATTTTTCCCGGCCGCGTTGAACGGCGGACCGCCCATGCTGAAGGCGCTGAGCTCCGTCTTTCAAAACATGAAATTTATGCCAACCGGCGGTGTCTCTGCAGCCAATCTGGCATCCTATCTCGAATTGCCATCTGTCATCGCCTGTGGGGGCAGCTGGTTGACCCCAAACAAAGAGATCGAAGCGGGCAATTTTGATGCGATCACCAAGCTCGCACAGGACGCTGTTTCGATCGCTCGCACCATTCGATCAAGCAATTAGGAGTATTCAAATGGCGGAATATCTGTCTTTCGGTGAAATAATGTTGCGCCTGAAAACCGTCGGCACTGAACGGTTTTTTCAGTCGCCAAGTTTTGAGGCCACGTTTGGCGGAGGCGAAGCGAACGTTGCCGTCGCGCTGAGCAATTACGGTTTTTCCTCCGGCTTCATTTCCGCGCTGCCGGACAATGATATCGGTCTGTCCGCGGTGCGCGAACTGAACAAGTTCGGCGTTGATACGACACGCGTGCGACGCAGCGGAGACCGGGTCGGGATTTACTATCTGGAAGCCGGCGCCAATCAACGCCCGTCAAAAGTTGTCTACGACCGCGCGCATTCGGCTATCAGCGAATGTGGACCCGGCGACTTTGATTGGGATCAGGTGCTGGCAGGCGCCAAGTGGCTCCATATTACCGGGATCACGCCAGCGCTCAGCCAGTCTGCGGCGGATCTCAGTATCGAATGTGTGAAAAAGGCACAAGCGCTCGGCGTGACCGTGTCTTGCGATTTCAATTTCCGTGGCAAGCTTTGGAAATATGGCAAAACGGCTCCCGAGGTGATGACCGAGTTGGTGAAATATGTCGACGTCGGCATTGCCAATGAAGAAGACTGTCAGAAGTCTCTGGGCGTCAGCGTCGATGTGGATGTGGAAGCAGGACACCTGGATACAGCCAAATACGAAGCCTTGTCAGAAAAAATGCTAGAGCTTTACCCGGGCATGTCGACCATCGCGATCACACTTCGCGAGAGCATCAGTGCATCCCATAATGGTTGGTCCGCATGTCTCCGAGACAAGAATGGATTCAAGCTTAGCCGTCGGTATGAGATCACACATATCGTGGATCGAGTTGGTGGAGGCGACAGTTTCGCATCGGCGCTGATTTATGGCCTAAACGCCTATGAGGACCGGCAACAGTCGCTTGAATTCGCCGTGGCGGCGTCGTGCTTGAAGCACTCTATTCTGGGCGATTTCAATCGTGTCAGCGTGGACGAAGTTGAAAAGCTTATGTCGGGTGATGGATCTGGCCGCGTCCAGAGATAGAATCAGCTCTTCCTCCGGTCCGTGCGGCTGTCTGGGGTGCGAGGACTTGCTTCATTAGGGGGCAAGTCCTTCCTCTTTGACGACACCGAAGTGATGAGAACTGCCTAAGAAATTGTCGGTTTTCCACTGCGCCTCATATTGGTTTACCAATTTGGAGTGTGAAGGCGGGCGCAAGAACCATTATACAGCCCAACCGAGCGGAAGTGTCACCAAAAAGGCACTATTCCAGCTTTTTTGCCTATTGGTCCTACCAATTCTCCAGAATTTGATCCACAAATTGGTTGACAAAGTGATAGGTTCTGAGATGGTTCGTTCGACCTCGCTATAAGACGAGGCGATTGCCATACCCAGGGAGGAATTCGGTATGCATAGAAAATCTCAGAATGATTCTGTCCGCAATTGCGGTCGCAGATATTTACGCGCCGCGTTGCTGGCTGGCGTCGCTCTGCCGCTAAGTCTCTCGGCGACGGCACAAGATGACGCCGCGACAGACGCCGAGGAAGAGGCGCGACAAGATGTTGTCGTCGTCACAGGCATTCGCTCATCGCTGGCCAGCGCACTCGAGGAAAAGCGCAACGCCGCCAATTTGAAAGAAGTGATCCAGGCTGAGGACATCGGTAAACTGCCGGATCAGAACCTGGCCGAAGTTCTCGAAAACGTCACTGGCGTCCAGATCACCAGAACCGCTGGCGTGGGTACCGGCGTGCAAATCCGCGGTACAAATTCGAACCGCACCGAGATTAATGGCGTTTCCACCGTCGGCTCAGGCTCCGGCCGCGGCGGCATCAGTTTCGAGGATGTGTCAGCCTCCATGATTGCCGCTGTCGAAGTCACGAAGGCGCCCGAAGCGAAGACGATTGAAGGCTCTGTTGGGGGCACGATCAATCTGCGGACAATCCGCCCCCTGGATCTGCCGGGGCGTTTGGCCTCCATTCGCATCCAGGGCGAGGATAGCAGCCTGACAACTGATGGCATCACGCCGCGCCTGTCAGGCACCTATGGAAATAACTGGTCGACAGCCAATGGCGATTTCGGTGCTGTGATCAGTGCCAGCTATTCCGAGCAGGATGTCACCGCCTTCCGCCCACGGGCAGACCGCGACAATCTGATCGCCTCGGATAGTGGTGCAGCGAGCGCGCAATCCTTTGACTTCTTGCCGATCCAGTTCCTGAACCAGGACTATGACAATTTTGAATTTGAAACCTTGAACCTTGCAGGGTCTCTCGAATGGGCCCCGAATGACAGCGTCACCTTCTTTCTCGACGGCGTCTATAATGACCAGGAGCGCCGGCAGGAAAGCTCGCGCGTTCAGGCCTCTGGCGTCAGTAGCCTGAACAATATTTCTGTACCCGACTCATTCGAGCTGGTGAACTTCGGAACGCTCAATGGCGAAAATGGTCCACAAACGCTTGGCAGTATCGAAGCCGCATTGACTGGCACGATCGGCGTCGATCTCGCCGATGATGATGATGATCCAAATCTGCGTTTCTCATCCGATACCAATTCGCGGCTAACCGTGAGCGAGATCTATCGTCTCGGCGCCGACTGGAATCACGGAAACTGGTCTGGCCGGGTTGAATTGTCGACATCGACATCTGATTCCACCACGCCGAGCTTCAATACCACGTTGAACTTCATCAACCCAAACGCGCCGCTGGATGCCGGTGGCGGTAACGACAATGCGGTGCCATTCATTTATGATCTGCGGGACGGTTTGACGTTCGCGGTTGCTCAAAATGCGCCTTTTGGCCCGTCTACGGCGCAATTGCTGGATCCGGCGAACGTCGTGCTGCGCGATGTGAATATCGGGCAGGATACCGCGGATAATAGCGAAGATGCGTTCCGAGCGGACTTCAATTATGACCTCGCTGACAATGCGTTTGTAGGTGACTTCGTAACCTCCGTTGACTTCGGCTACCGCTACAACAAGACGGAGAGCACGCGCGATCAGATCCGTTCAAATGTCGGTCTGCGCAGTCTCGCGGACAGCCCGTCTGGCGATCTGTTCGCTGAGCTGCTTGTGGCCGGGCCAGACAATTTCGACGCAGCAGATGGGCGAGCCTTGTTCGTGTCCGATTTCCTGCTGATCAATCCGGAACTGGTTGCGTCTGATCCGAATGGCGTTCTGGCAACGCTGAACGCAGCGATCACGGCACATGGCGGAAGCCAGTCAATCGACTCGCCAACATCGAGCCAAAGCGCATTCTTCGACATCGAGGAAGAGACGCATGCATTCTATGCGCAAGCCAATTTCGAGCATGGCATTATCCGCGGTAATGCCGGTCTTCGCTATCTGGAAACCGATATTTCATCGACCGGGAATTCCATTCTAAATGGCGTCTCGTCACCGGTGACGACGGATGGAAGCTATGACTTCCTGTTGCCGCGCTTCAACCTGGTGGTCAGCCCACATGAAGACGTCAATATTCGTCTTGGCTGGGGCACGGACATCCGGCGTCCTGACTTTGATGATCTGTCAACGTCTCGTACGTTCAGCACCAGTCCGAACCCGCCGGTTCAGATCGGTAATCCAGGGCTGGAACCTGAACAGGTCGACTCGTTTGACATCGCTGCGGAATGGTATTTTGCGCCATCCGCTGTGGTCAGCATCGGCTATTTCAACAAGAAGCGCACCGACCTGCATGTGACCCAGCAAGACGATCCGTTTGAGGATCCGGTGACGGGCTTCCGGGATGTCAGCGATCCATGTGAGCAAGGCGGTATCTTCAACCCGATTGCTGATGTGAATGTGTTCGGTCCGAGCGGCGGCGTCGGGGTCTGCGTCCCTGTCTCGACCACCGTCAACGATCCGGGCGAAACCACCCAGGAAGGTATCGAGGTGGCGTTCCAGTATGATCTCTCGGAATGGGAAGACCAGATTGGCTGGGCCTCCGGTTTCGGTGTGGTTGCGAACTACACCAATCAGGAATTCTCCGGTGGTGACACTGTGAACAATGCCACAAGCCGTGCCAGCAATGTCTTTGCGGCGCTTGGCAATACGGATGTGACGTTCCAGCAACCGCTGATCGACCTGTCGGAAAACGCCTATAACGTGACACTCTATTATGAAAAGTTCGGCCTTTCAGCCCGGGCGCGTTACACGTGGCGCGATGCCTATCGCTCCACTGACTTCGGATCCACCTCCAGTTTCCCATGGGGCTTCCCGGTGGTTCAGGACGCGCGTGGGCAGCTGAATGCAAGCATCAGCTATGACGTCAATGAGCACCTGAATATTGGTGTGGAAGCGGTCAACCTGACCGAGTCCGAAGTGAAGCAGTATTGTGTGAATGAAGGCGCGCTGTTGTGCTTCCAGGGTCTGACTGACCGCCGGATCACATTTGGCGGCAGCTACACATTCTAGAATTTTCGATCGGTCATTCCCGAGCAATCGGGTGTGGCCAGTCCTCCACTGAACTGCCCCGCATTTTGCGGGGCATTTTTTGTGCGCGCAGTGTTATCTTGGCGGGCGGCTTGGGAGTGCTGACGAGAGAGCCTGTTCCGAAATACCCAATGTCTCAGCGGCATTTGCCAGGTCAGGCGGACGACCCGAGCGGCGCAGCGCTGTCCGCAGATCCTGTTCGGGGATGCCCAATTGAAAAGCTGCTTCGGAAAGATCGGGCGGCCGTCGGTGTCGTCCGCGATCGTGACCCGCGCCCGGTGGGTTCAGGCGCGTGATTTCAGTGCCTGGTGGTGGATTGGCGCCGATGCCTACCTGCGCGGTGGTTCGGAAATTGTCGATTGCCGCAACGCCTGAAAGACATTTTGGCAGGTTGGGGAAGGAGTCGCCGGTATGATAATGATAACCGACAACGCCATTCGGCATCTCGCCGATGTGTCCGTTACATTCGTCCAGATTTTCTGGCGTGTCGCCAGACGCTTCGCGGCTGCCATAGATCGGATATCCGTCGAACGCATATCCAAACAGTTGGCTCGCGTCCTGATGCAAATGGCAAACCGCTTCAACCTGCCCAGCCTCGAACACGGACTCGATGTCGCTGGCATTGGCATGCCAGTGATACCAGCCACCCGGATCGACATGGCCGCCGCAAGTGTCCAGCGCCGGCATGTGTCCTGTATGATGAACACTGGGCGCGTCCGAGAAGATCGGGGTTCCGTTCAGGGCAATTCCAACTTTATTGACGATACCTAGTGGGGTAGGTCGTTCGGCCATTATAGGGTGCAGTGGAATGAGCGCGGTGATTTCGACCGTCTCGTCTTCGCTGATCTGGATGCAGCTATGTGCCGCCTGCGGTGCCGCTTTGGCGATGTCCGAGATATAGACGGAACCGTCCGCCGCAAACATCTGAAAACCCTGATGCGCGATCATCTCCAGAAATGACGCATTGATCCGATACAGGCCCGGTGCGTCGCCCGTCCAATTCCATATCCCGCCCTTTGTTTCGAGCGAGTCCGGGCAAAAAGGACCGATCTCGAGATTCGCAGGTTTGTGTTTCAGTTTGATTTGCAGGCATTCTGTCTCAACGCCGGTTTCGAGCGTACAGGGCACGGCCAAGGCAGCTTCGTTCAGGGTGTCATGAGAAAACGCGATCTTTGAACCGCCTGAATGTGCATGCCCTGCTGGCGTCAGGCCGAGCATTAACGCGGTCAGGCAGATAATGTGCGAACGTGGATGCATGGCTCAGGGCCTCCGGCCTCGCCGTGGTGGTTCCGGCATGACCGCTTTTAATTCGTCTTCCGAAATCCCGAGCGCTTCCGCTGCTTTCGCAAGATCCGGCGGTGGTCCGCCGGACGCTCTCAAAGCCGAATGCAGATCTTCTTCTGAAATTCCGAGCTGCTCGGCCGCATTGCTCAGGTCCGGTGCCGGCGGACGATCGCCGCGGTGATCGGGTCTCTGGTTCTGTTCAGAAGTGTCTTCCTGAGCATGGGTGACCGTCACACTGGAGAGCAGGGCAAGTGTGATGGCAATCACGGATAGGGGGTTCAAAGTCACGGAATTGTCCTTTCAGGTCTTGTGTCGGGGAGATTAGCGTGGCGGAGGGCGCCGCCCTTCTTGACCGCCTCGGCCTTGTTGCCCACCCTGTTGTTGGCGCGCCGGTCGTGAGATTCGAAAAATCAGTTCGGATCTGTCGAGCAGTCCGTCGGAATTCTTGTCCAGATCAGCAAATTCTGCGCGAAGGCGATCGCCAAATTCGAGTTCGGACAAGCTTCCATCGAGATCGCGATCAAATGAGATGAATGATGGGAGCGCATCAGATGACCCCAGCGTTGCAGCCGACCATTCTCCATATTCCAGCGCGCCGATCGGGTGTCTCGACGTGAGTAGATCCCATTCTCGATCGATGCCGCGCAACAATTCGTCACTGCTGATCCGGGCATCATTATTTTGATCCATGCTGACAAATAGTAGCGTCACGGGTTTAGCGGCATAGCCTTCGAAACTGCTTTGTTCGCCGCCCCGATCTCCCCCTCGCGGTGGTCGGCGATCGGGGCCGTTTGCGCATGCGCTGATAAGAAGCGTTGCAAGCGCGAATGCGCTGAGCATTTTGTGGTGTTTCATGCATCATCCTGCAGCTTGAATGGTTTCATTGGCTGAAAGGCTACTCATCCAGGCCGCAAACACTACGCTCGCTTTGTCGCAATCTGTCGCGTTTTCTTGAACAACAAAAAAGGAGAGCAGCCAGCGGCCACTCTCCTTGATGTTCAAGCGACATGGGGGAACGTGCTTGAAGTCTGCGTCGAACCCGGGGCTGCAAGCTCTTTGAGGGGGAGGAACGCGCTGCAACCAACCGGGTCAGGATCAATTTAGCCAACGCGCTCCTGAAAAAATAGCCGCGCTGTGTCGCAGAATGTCTCGAATGATTACGTTCGTGGTAAGCAAAGGGACGCTTGTAGTCCGCGGCCTTCCACATTTGAGAGATTCAATTCGCCGCCGTGCGCCGTCATGATGGATTGCGCAATGGACAGGCCCAGACCTGTACCGCCCGTTTCCCGGTTCCGTGATTCTTCCAGGCGCTGGAATGGCGCCATGACCCGTTCCAATGCGACCTCGGGAATGCCGGGGCCATCATCGATGACTTGAATGCAGATATGGTCGGTAGTTTGCTGGATCGAGACATCTGCATTGCCGGCATATTTGAGCGCATTGTCGATGACATTTCGAACGGCGCGCCGCAGACCGATTCGGCGACACTTCAGTGTGCAGCTTTGTTGCGGCGGTAAAAATGTCACGGCCAGTGATTGATCCTGATAATCCTGCGCCAGACTATCCAATAGTGCCGACAGATCCACCGGTACCGAGTCCTCCTGTGCGGAAGCATCTTTCGACCAGCTCAAAATCTCGTCCGTCATTTCAGCCAATTGCTCAAGACCCGCAATCATCTTGTCTCGTCCATGCGCATCTGGAATGGCTTCTGCGCGAATACGCAATGATGTCAGCGGGGTCCGAAGGTCGTGCCCTACTGCGCGCAAGGTTGCTCGTTGTTCCTCGATGACCCGCGTGAGCTGTTGCTGCATCTGGTTGAACGCACGTGTGGTCGCTTCGATGTCTTTCGGGCCTCGCTCCGGCAGGGTATCTATGGATTCGCCTCGGCCCAAAGCGGCAGCTGCGGTGCCAAGCTCACGAATCGGCTTGCCTATCTGACGGGCTAGGAAAATTGCCGCAATGATGGCGCCGACCAGGGTTAGCCCAGTCGTCAGAAGCGCCCTCATGGTGATCGTTTCCGCTGCGTAGTACGGCGCAAGCGCATTCATCCAGATCCCTGGCCGCAATTCGGCGGATAGAATAACTTCCTCAAATCCGGGTCCGGGTGGCCCGCTGGAATCTGGCGGACTGGTCGGATGATAGGGGCGTGGTCCACCCCGCGGGGGAGGTCCACCCGGGCGCGGTCTACCTGGGGGTGGTCTACCACGAGGCGGGCCGGCACTATTCGGTGGTGGCGGGGGCAACTCGGCGCCTGAAAGCGAAAGCGTGCGCGCGCCCGTGGACAGGACTGTAATTCCCGCAGCATTCATCCGGCGCGCCAACAGATCGGCCAGTGAGGGTTGAGGTCGACCACGATCTGTCATGTCCGATCGATTCAGTTCCGAGACAAAAATGGCCCCACGCAGGGAGTCGCTCTCTACAAGAACCATAGGCAGATCGGCCGTGTCATAGTCAGACAAGCGTCCAGCTTCTTCGACCATGCGATTGATGACCCTGTCATAATGCGCCGTTCGGGCGATAAACTGACGCTCGCCCATCAACAGATAGACGTTCAGGATCTGCGACGCGACCAGCGAGACAACCAGGAGCAGGATGAATTGCCCTGATAAGGATTTGGGAAGAAACCGCCTCATGAGTCGCCGGAAGACACCAGACGATACCCGCCTCCGCGTACGGTCTTGATGATTCTCGGATTGGCGACATCGGTCTCAATTTTCTTGCGCAGTCGAGAAATGACATTGTCGATCGTACGCTCAAATGCCAGCGTATCCCGCCCGCGCGAGTGTTGCATGAGATCGTCGCGCGACAAGACTTCTCCTGCATGCTCGACAAACACTTTCAGGATTGAGAGCTCCCCGGCGCTCAATGACACCACTAATCCATCCGTTCGCGTAATCTCTGATTGCTCCTCATCGAGAGTCCAGCCGGCAAAGGCGTTTGGTTTCGGCTTGGCTTGCGTCGGGCTCGAGTCTGTGGCTCGCCGGAGCACCGCGCGTATGCGGGCCACCAGTTCGCGCGGATTGAAGGGTTTGGTGACATAGTCGTCGGCGCCAATCTCCAGGCCAACAATCTTGTCTGTGTCTTCGGTGAGGGCTGTGAGCAGAATGACCGGTGTTTTATCAACTTCACGAAGGTGGCGACAAAGACTCAACCCGTCTTCACCGGGCATCATGATATCCAGCAAAACCAGCTCTGCCTTGTTTGACGTCAACCAAGTGCGAGCTTCGACGGCGGACGCGGCGTTCTGGGTTTGAAAGCCGGATCGCTCTAGGTGCGAGCAAAGGGACTCGCGAATGTCGTCTTCGTCATCGACGACAAGAATTGTTGGATTATCTGTCACGTCCGAACCACTCCTGTTGATGGCATTTTGCCATATGACCGCTTTGTTAGACGAACCGCAAATTGTCGCGTTTTGTCGCAGATGTCAGCCTGTAGGTAAGCGGCGCGACATTCCGATACAAAGTGCGACCCGCATTCTTCCATTTCTGCCTTATTCTTTGACCATGCAGACTGAGGGAGACGCTTGTGAAATTGCACGTTTCAGTAATCGCACTTACCGCTGCACTCGCAGCCTGCGGCGGCGGTGGTAGCAGTGGCGGCGGTACGACGACGCCTGTGACAAGCACAAACACAGCGCCCACGGTAAGTGCCGGGACGGATCAAACCGTGACAGAGAGTACCACGGTTCAGCTGGATGGCACCGCGACAGATGTGGATGGCGATTCGATGACCATTACCTGGTCACAAACGTCCGGCACGTCAGTCACCCTGTCGAGCACAAGTGAGGAAGACCCAACGTTTGAGGCCCCGGATGTCACCTCATCGGAAGTCTTGGTGTTCGAACTTTCCGTTACGGATGGCACGGACACAAGCACAGACACTGTTTCGATCACTGTGAGAGACCCAGCGGCGTTCACGAACGTCCCCGAATGGATCATCAACACCACGGAAAGGTCAGGTATCATTGATGAGTCAACCGGTAGCAGCCAGGGCGCGCTCTTTGATGTGCAATCTGCGATCGAAGTGACGATTGATGGGGTCGACTATGTCGAGATCCAGACCCAGGGCATTCCAAAGTTCGATGTCGAAATCACTCAGGATATTCTGGATCAATTGAACGATCGCCCCCGTCTCGCCAATGACTTCTCGTCAGGTGTCACGACGGCCGTGCTCGGCGCCGTCGTCTCGTTCGGTCAGGATATTGGCTATAATAGCAATACCGAGAATTGCAGCACCACGGGCGGGTTCGGATATTGGCCGCCTGGGCCGGTCTGTCCGACAAACCAGTCCCGGACGGAGTATATTCCCGTCACCCCGGTCGACTCGACCGAGGATTGTGAGACGGCGGTCAATACGATCGGCTTGTTTGTGAATGGCGCTGCCGTGTTCGGGTGGGGGGATACGTTCAGCTATAATAATGAAGGTGTGTTCTATAACCTCGCCGCCAAGAACGAAGTCTATGATCTCGACATTTGCGCCGGACATGCGGCCATGGGTGAGTATCATTTGCACAATTATAGCCAATGCCTCGCCGATCTGGTCGGTGATGATGGCAGCGATCATTCGCCAATCATCGGCTTTGCGGCTGACGGCTATCCGATCTATGGCCCCTGGGAAGCCGATGGCGTCCTTGCGATCAGCGCCTGGGACGCGCGCGACTATGGCGCCAGCGAAGCAGACGGAGGATGCAATACGCCGGGCGAACGCACCTGCATTCTGGTGGACGAGTTTGACGTCACACAGGGCGTGACCACGGTGAGCGCGCCAGGTCCGGATATTGGCGCGGATGTGACTAGCCTGTCCGGCAATCCCCTCGTGGCCGTCGACGGCTTCTATTACGAGGATTATGTCAATTCCGGCCGTGCGGCGACAGGCGCGCAACTCGACGCGCATAATGGTCACGACAATAATGATGGTCGCGGATACCACTATCACGTCACACTGGTGGATGAAGGCGGCACGCTGATCCCGGCCTTTCCGTTCACGCTCGGACCGACCCTGTTTGGTGAAGTGCTCGACAATGGCATGGCCAGCTGTGGCGGCGCTGGCGCGGGCCCCGGTGGCCCTGGCGGACCGCCGCCTTGATAAGGAAGGGTTGGAAGATGTTGCAGTCTCGTGCGCCAATATCAGGCCTATTGCTAAGCGGGGTTCTACTCGGATTGGCGGGGTGTTACCCGTCCAGCAGGTCGCAAACGGCAGATCCCGCAATCGCGATTCAGAATGCCTTCGTCTCGCAACCGATGAATGTGCCCGCGGCAAATATGGACCATTCGCATATCCCGGTCGCGCTTCCTGAGGGTGTTCCAATTCCGACGTTGAGCATCAGTGTGTCCAGGGACTGGATGGCGGGTTTGAACCTGGAGCTGCATACGGAAAACTATGAGATGACGATCCCGCCATCCGGACTGGAAATGAATGAATTAATGCAACCCTCCCTGGATGCTGAGACGGGCATCGCGGAAGGGCACGCGCATCTCTATATCAATGGCGAAAAGATCCAGCGGATCTATGGCCATGACCTTCATCTGCCAGCGACGCTGTTCAAGCCGGGGCTTAATCAGATCAATGTGTCGATCAATAATCATGGCCACATGTACTGGACGGCGAATGGGCGCCAGATCCTCGCAACCCTCTACGTCAATCTGGATGCCGAGAAACTGGTGACTCACCGGTTTGAGACCTATCCGGCTTTGTCCTCCAATGATGGGGCGATGTGTACGAGCGATGACGTCGACAAGGCGTGAGGGTAGGGCTTTGCAGACGGGCTGAATTGCGGCATCCGTTGCCTGGATAGTTGCACATCCCGTCGAGTGATGACTTGCGACGGTCGCACCTCCTGTGCTGGGATCGCCTGGTCATCATTGTGGGAGGCTAGTTTGGACCAACTCTTCGACTTTTCCGGAAAGGTCGCCATCGTCACCGGGGGGAGCCGCGGCATGGGCCGCGAAATGTGCCTCGCTTTGGCAGAGCGTGGTGCGGATATCATGATTGTCAGCCGAAAGATCGACGCCTGCGAAGCCGTCGCTGAAGAGGTTCGTGCACTTGGGCGCCGCGCCGTTGCTTATGCCTGTAATGTCAGTCATTGGGATGCCTGTGATGCGCTCGTGGAGGCGGCTTATGAAGCGTTCGGAAAAGTCGACATCCTGATCAATAATGCTGGCATGTCGCCTTTGTATGACAAGCTCTCGGACGTCACCGAGGCATTGTTCGACAAGGTGATCGGGCTCAATCTGCGCGGGCCGTTTCGCTTGATGTCCTTGATCGGAGAACGGATGCAGGCGTCTGGCGGCGGCGCCATTGTCAACGTGTCGAGCACGGGCGCCGTGTTGAAGACGCCGCATGCCGAACCCTATGGTGCGGCCAAGGCCGGATTGAACAAACTGACGCTCTCCTTCGCCTGGGCCTTCGGGCCAGACGTTCGTGTGAATTGCATCATGCCTGGGCCGTTCCTGACCGATATCTCAAAGGCCTGGGATATGGATGCTTTCAATGCCTCCGCACAGTCGGAGTTTGCCCTGCGACGCGGCGGCGAACCGAATGAAATTGTCAGCGCGGTTCTTTATTTTGCCAGTGATGCGAGTTCCTACACCACGGGTGCGGTGTTGCGCGTTGATGGTGGCAGCCGCTAACGCAGAGGCAGACTCGAGATTACGAAATCTGCTGCTATGCCTCGGCGAGGCCTTTCAACGCTTTGGACGTCACTTCGCAGGCGCGCGTCCAGATCATCTCTTTCCAGGACTCTTCGTCCGGGTAGAACGCGTCCCGCACCTCAGCCTTGATGGAACGGCCAAGGTCGCTCGAGACATCGCCCTTGTGATAGAGCCAATTGTCAGCCCGCAAGGCGGTCAAAACCTGGGTCAGATCACGTGTGCCATATTCGAGCGCAATGAAGGCAATATTGGCGTCACTGAGAACTTCGGCCACGCCATGACCGACTGTTCCCGTCACCGGGGCTGAACTGGATGTTCCCGCGTCCGGGTCCGTGACTTCATCCCCGAACCAATTCCGCGCGAATGATTTCTGATCCAGTGAGCCGAGCGAGATCAGCTCTCCATATCCATAGGGACCCAGCCCGGTATGGAAATCGAGAAAGCCCACGGTCTCCGCGTTGCTGGCATGGTCGTGGACCACGCGCCGGAACATCTTGTTCGACCAGGTGGGGCGATTGCCGCCATAAAATACGCCGTCAGCATGTTGATACTGCCCGCCTGAAACCGCGGTTTGGAAGGTCCGCATGCCGTGCTCTTCTATGAACAGGGCCAGCTGTTTGTTCGCCGCAGATCGCGCCGGACCATCCCAGTCTTCAGGCAGAATATGGGCGTGGATTTTCGAATAGTCGCTTTGAGGAAGATTGGACGCGGAGAAGTCTCTGAAGTTCCGGTTGAGATCGACATTGTCTTCGTTCACTCGCCGATCGTGCGAGAAACCATAAGGGTTCATCGCATGCACCAGGACGACGCTCAGATCGTCCGGGAGATTGTCGAAGTAGCGTTCGCGCAGAAATCCGATTTGTACGCCAGACCCGCAATACCCCTCGACACCATGCGTGCCGCTCATCAGGAACAGGACCTTGGGTGTCGTTTTCGCGCCGATCCGCGCAACATCCATGAACAGGTCTTCAAACTGCGCGCCTTTGGCGTTTGGGTTCAGGTGACTTTCGACTGGGACGTCGAGCGCGGCGCACGACTCCAGAAATTTGTTGCGGGCTTCAGGGTAATTGGCAGAGAAATGGGATGAAACGCTCATCCGCTGAATAGCCGCCACAATGCCGTTCGTGTCAATCTTGCCAGGACTTACCTCTACGTGACGTCTTCCCCTCTCGCGCACGTGTTTTACGCCTTTGTGGCGAGGAATAAGGGCAGGATATGTATTATAGAGAGCTAGAAAAAGCCCGAGCGGCCTTGACCGGTCCCGGCGGTGATTTCGAGATCATTGAAACCGAGATTTTCGGCAATCGAATTCGCGATTACAAGAACCGCCCGAACAGTATTCGCGATATCTGGTTGGCCACCACGCCCTTCGCCGACAGAGACTATATCGTCTATCAGGACGAACGTATCACGTATCGGGAATCGCATCGTATTGCAGCAAGTGTTGCGGGGTGGTTGTTTGAACAAGGCGTGCGCCCCGGCGATCGT